>JAIDPG010000376.1 GCA_029062865.1 Oscillospiraceae bacterium | reverse complement strand
GCGGAGCTGTGTATAAGCGACAGCCTTAAGGCAACACCGCACAAAGACCGCGCTGCGCGCTTTGCCGCCCGCTTGCCGGCAAATTTTAGGTTGAACGAAGTTCAACACGGTCATATTTTGCGCAAAATCTCCTCACAGGCGCCGGCCTCGTTCGTCGATTTTGCGCAATCTGCCGAAAAATTTGCCGGCGCTAGCGATGACGGTACGTCAACCCGCGGACGACAATCTTTGTGCGGTATTGCCTTAAATCAAATATATTGTATCAAATTTCCCGCACTTTGTCAAGGGCATTTGACCGGATTTTCATAAAAATCGTTATTTGTGAATAATATACAAAACACCTTGACAAATTTATAAAATTTTGGTATAATGCCATAGGGAAAAAATATGAAAAAATCGGGTGGTGTTATGTCAGAAGATAGAGATGTTCACAAGGGGCACCGCAAGCGGATGCTGAAAAGGTACATCGAAAACGGTATCAACTCTTTTCAGGAACACGAAATCCTTGAAGTTCTGTTGTATCAAATTATCCCACGGATAAACACTAACGACATCGCACACAATCTCATTAATCATTTCGGCTCACTGAAAAACGTATTGCTTGCCCCTGCTGACGAGCTTGCGAAAGTAAATGGCATCGGCGATAAATCCGCGCTTCAGCTTAATTTCATCGGCGACTTGGCAAATTACCTTAATGAAGCTAAAATCGCAGCGAGGGTAGTTCTTGACAGCACGCGGAAAATCATCAATTATTGTCGAAATCATTTTAAGGATAAAACCCACGAGATGCTCACACTCCTTCTGCTCGACGATAAATGCGCGCTGCTGCACATCTGCGATACAAGCAGCAGTCAGCCAAATCATATCCAAATCAATTATCGCGAAATAGTAAAGCAGATCATTAAATATGACGCGTACAAGCTGATTTTCGCGCATAATCACATAATCGGCTCGGTCCATCCCTCCGACGATGATTTGAAGTTCACACGCAGATTTTGCGAATATATGAACGTTTTCGGCGTCGGTCTTGTTGAACATATTATCGTCAGCGGAGACGATGCGCTGTCAATGCGGGATAGCGGGTACTTATCCGATCTTTGGGATACCTAAGGAGTAATATGCAAAGACCTGTTATAAAGGAAAAATACAGAACCGAGCGCAGCGCGGAGCTTGCCTTGGCTGTTGACATTACGGCTAATTCGATTGCGACGGTGTTTTATGATCTGGCTTTGGAGAGGCGCTTCGCAAGGGCGGTTCTGGTGGGAGAGACGATCACTCCCGAGACCGCGGCGCGAGAGCTTCCGAGACTTGTTGAGGAGTCGCTCGCGGAGTTTTCGATAAAGGCGACCGCTGTAAAGCGCGTGGGCATCGCAGCGCCCGTGCATATCGAAACGTCGTCGGAGTGCGCGTTCAAGGCAGGCAATCTGGGGCTTGGTGAAACGTGCGAGGTGATGTACGTGCCGTATATCTCCGCGGGAATAAGCGGGCGGTTCACCGCGTCGCTGTTGACGCTTCCAACGGAGGGAGATTGGACGGTGGCGGACTTCGGAGGAAGTCTCTGCCTCGCGCACAGAACCGGCGGAGAGCTCCATTGCGCGGCGTTCGAGCTTGCGGGAGCGTTCGACGGCTCCGCTCTTGAAAGCGGAATTCCCGCCGAGAACGGCGCGATTGAGGTTGTCCGCCGTCAAAACGACGCGACAATTGCCTACGAGGTCGCGGGCGACTGCGACAGCATCGGCATCTCTCCGTGCGGCGCGCTTACCGTCGCCGCGGAAATGCAAAGAAGCGGGATCCTCGACAGCGACGGCATTATGACCGACCGCGACCATTTTTTCATCGGCGAGGATTTTTATATTTCACAAAACGACGTAAGAGCAATTCAGACCGACAAGGCGAGAACCGCTGCGGCTTTCGAGCTTCTTGACGGCTTTTCGAGCGACGCGTCGATGTTCTTCTCGGGAGAGCCGTTTTCCAACCCTGCGGGCTTCCGCGCGCTTCTGGAGCTCGGCGCTATCCCAAAGAGATACAAGGGCGCGTCCTTTTGCCGGAACTCGACGGAGCAGGGGATAATTTCGTTCTTGGAAGACGAGAGCGTGCGTGCCCGCGCGTTCGAGCTTGTGCGTATCGTGAAGGATTACTCACGAGAAAATTTACTTAAATTTGATAAAAATTACCTAAAAAACCTAAATTTCTGAATACGATTTTACGCGGCTTTTTCCTGTCGCCGGCGGGGAAAGCCGCCGTTTATTTCAGCTTTTACCTGAATTCTCAAAAATTTTTGTTATATTTTGATAAAACCCCCTTGATTTTTTCTACAGATTGTGTTATAATAAAAAGGCATTTAGTATCCGTCGGCATAACTATGCCCAAAATTCGGTTTTTGTATAAAAAAGCTTTATCAAGGTAAAGTTTACCGACGTGTGTTAATGCGCGCGAATGTCCGGCTTCGTCGGCCATTCTCAAACATTAAAAACGGATAGTCCGCTGAAGGCGCGGGAAAAGACCCGCGGCGTGTATTTTTTATAAATGAAAAACGCTCGGAAAAAGCCGAATTCAAGAATATCCGAAAAGTTATGGAGGATTATAAAAATGGACGCATTAAAGCTTATTGAGCAGAGCAGCATGAAGGAAGCCGCTCCCGAGATCGAGATCGGTGATTACGTAAAGGTTTACGTAAGCATCAAGGAGGGTGAGAAGAGCCGTATCCAGATGTTTGAGGGCACGGTTATCGCGAAGAAGCACGGCGGCATCAACGAGACGTTCACGGTAAGACGTCTTGCGCACGGCTGCGGCGTTGAGAGAGTATTCCCGATTCACTCCCCGTCGGTTGACCGCGTGGAGGTCGTAAGAAACGGTAAGGTTCGCAGAGCGAAGCTGTACTATCTGCGTGACAGAGTGGGCAAGGCTGCCAGAGTTAAGTCCAAGGTTTAAGATCTTAAATTCCCCGAGCTCCCGCGGTTTGCGGGGGTGTTGGGGAATAGCTTTGAGAAAAGAGAATTGCTCATGAATGATATAAACGAGTTTGACGAGGAGAAGAACGCGCCCGACGGCAGGTCTCTTTCCGATTACCTCGACGATAACGATGGAGCTGAAGTCGCCGAGCAGTCGGGGGAAGAAACCACCGAAAACGCCGAGAATGCCGAAGAAAATAACGAAGAGCCGCCCAAGAATCGCGTCGGCGATGTTCTTGATTGGACGGCGTGCTTTGTTTACGCTATCGCGGCGGTGCTTGTGCTGAATTTGTTCTTCATCCGCTCAATAACCGTTTCGGGCGATTCTATGAACGATACATTGGTCGATAATGACAAGGTTATCGCCACGAATTTTATGTACACTCCTAAGTACGGCGACATTGTGATAGTCCAGGCGGATAAGCTGATGATCCACGGAACGGCGGTCTACGGAGAAGCCATCATAAAGCGCGTTATCGCGACGGAGGGCGACGTTGTCCGTATCGACACGGACAAGGGTGTTGTCTACCGCAACGGCGAGGCGCTTGAAGAGGACTATATAAAAGAACATATGACAAAGCCTATGGGCGTTGGCTGGATTGAGAGCAACAAGGACTACACCGTCCCGGAGAACTGCGTGTTCGTAATGGGCGACAACCGCAACAACTCCAACGACAGCCGCAATATGAGCGCCGTCGGATTTGTTGACACGAATTTCATTATGGGCAAGGCGTTTGTGCGCTACGCTCCGTTCAGCAGCTTCAAGTGGCTTGATTAACTTATGGGCGAGATACAGAACATTCAGTGGTTTCCCGGGCATATGACCAAAACTCGGAGGCTTATCGAAGCCGACTTGAAAATGGTCGACGCCGTTGTGGAGATAACCGACGCGCGTATTCCCGAAAGCAGCAGAAATCCCATTCTGGACGAGCTGCTGGGAAACAAGCCGCGCATTATGATAATGAACAAGTGCGACGTTGCCGACGAAAACGCGACGGCGGCGTGGAAAAGACATTACGAGGCTCGCGGGATCTGCGTGATCGTGTGCGACTGCCGAAGCGGCAAGGGAATAAACAAGTTTCTGCCGTCGGTGAAGCGTATGCTGTCGGAGCTTATCGAGCGCCGCAAGGCTCGTGGAATGATAGGAAAGGCGCTGCGGCTTATGGTCGTGGGCATCCCGAACGTCGGGAAATCCTCGTTTATAAACCGTATGGCGAATTCCAAAAAGACCAAGGTCGGCGACCGTCCCGGAGTTACCCGCGGAAAGCAGTGGGTTTCCATTGACAAGGACGTGGAATTGCTCGATATGCCGGGCATTTTGTGGCCGAAGTTTGAGGACAAGGACGTTGCGCAGAGGCTGGCGTTCACCGGCGCGGTCAAGGACGAGGTGGTTGACACCGCGGCTTTGGCGAGGTCGCTCGGAGAGCTTTTGACGAAGGATTACGCCGAGCTTTTGAAGGCGCGTTATAAAATCACGTGCGAGGGCGATATTCTTGAAGAGATCGCCAAAAAGCGCGGTATGCTTATTTCGGGCGGCGAGCCGGACATCGAACGCGCGGCGGCGGCACTTCTCGATGAGTTCCGTGGCGGGAAAATCGGCAGGATAACGCTCGACGAGCCGCCGAAAGGAGCGTAAAATGGCGTATCAAAGCAAGCACCACAAAAGCCCCGAAACGCAGCTCAAAATCGAGGGCGTTGATTTGAACGGCTTGTCGCTCCGTGAGTTCGATAAGGTGGTTTTCGAGCATTACGGCGCGGTTTGCGGCATTGACGAGGCGGGAAGAGGTCCGATAGCCGGACCCGTTGTTGCGGCGGCGGTTCTTCTTGATCCAACTAAACCTATTGATGGGCTTAACGACAGCAAAAAGCTCACGCCGAAAAAGCGCGAGGCTCTTTACGAAGAAATCCGCAGTAAGGTGCTGAGTTATTGTTCGGCGTTTGTGTGGCAGGATGAGATAGACGCAACGGATATACTTTCAGCAGATCTTATCGCAATGGAACGAGCTTTTTTGAATGTGGGCAGATCTGTGGGGATAGTTTTAGTGGACGGTGACGTTCTTCCGGAGCTTTATACTCGTCCCGATGTTCGATTTGACGGTGTACTGAAAAACGTTATCGGCGGCGACGCGAAGTCCGAAGCGATTGCGGCGGCTTCGATAATCGCAAAGGTCGAGCGTGATGAGGAGATGTGCAGGCTTGCCGAGAAGTATCCCGGCTACGGATTTGAAAAGCACAAGGGCTACGGCACGAAGGCGCATTACGAAGCGATTGAAAAGCTTGGGCTCTGCCCGATACACCGCAGGAGCTTTTTGAAGAAGTACATCAAAGAAGATGAGCGATAAGCAGGAAAAAGGAAAACTCGGCGAGGACGCGGTGTGCGCGGAGCTTGAAAAGCGCGGGCACGCCATAATCGCGAGGAATTTCCACAAGCGGACGGGCGAAATAGATATTATTTCGGCGGTCGGACAGTACA
Source organism: Oscillospiraceae bacterium (assembly GCA_029062865.1). Lineage (GTDB taxonomy): Bacteria > Bacillota > Clostridia > Oscillospirales > Ruminococcaceae > CAG-115. Next base: position 6,703 of record JAIDPG010000376.1, on the reverse strand, counting down.
TAGTTTTTACGGAAGTGAAAACCCGAAAGCTCGGCGCGATGGTGTCGGGGCTTGAAGCGGTGAATTTTTCTAAGAAAAAAAAGATCGTACTTACGGCAGATACTTTTATCACCGAAAACCGCGATTTATTGCAAAAATACCCTTTTATAAGGTATGATATAGCCGAGGTGTGGATAACGCGTGGGCAATTGCCCGGAATCACGCGGATCAACATTGTTGAAAACGCGTTCGACACCGAGGGCATTTACACCGCAAATTGACTGCAATTTAATGCAGATTGAAAGGAAGCGTATTTATGAATTACGCAAGCACAAGAAATTCGGCGCTTAAAGTGCAAAGCGCGCAGGCTATCGTCAAGGGATTGTCCGACGAGGGCGGCTTGTACGTTCCCGAAAGCATTCCCGCACTCTCGAAGGATGAAATTCTTGCACTTTGCGATAAGAATTACGTCGACAGAGCGTATGACATTTTCGCGAAGTTCCTGACGGATTTTTCAACAGATGAGCTTCGTTATTGTGTTGAAAATGCGTACAATGACAAGAATTTCGATACGAAAAACATCGCGGAGATCGCGAAGCTCAAAGAGGGCAGATACATTCTTGAATTGTGGCACGGACCGACGTGCGCGTTTAAGGATATGGCGCTGCAGATTTTGCCGTATCTTCTGACGACCTCGGCGAAAAAAACCGTCGACGGCAAGCAGATAGCTATTCTCGTTGCGACGAGCGGCGATACCGGCAAGGCAGCTCTCGAGGGCTTCAAGGACGTTCCCGGCACTTCTATCTCGGTATTTTATCCCGAAGACGGCGTTAGCCCGATGCAGAAGCGCCAGATGACCACGCAAGAGGGAAACAACGTAAACGTCTGCGCCGTAAAGGGCAACTTCGATGACTGCCAGAACGGAGTTAAGGCTATCTTTACCGACAAGGACATTGAAGCGAAGCTCGCGGCGAATAATGTTCTGCTTTCCAGCGCGAACTCGATAAACTGGGGCAGACTCGCGCCGCAGATTATTTATTACGTTTCGACCTACGCGCAGCTTGTCAAGGACAAGGAGATCGAGTACGGCGAAAAGGTGAACATCGTCGTTCCGACGGGCAACTTTGGAAACATTCTCGCGGCGTATTACGCGAAGCTTATGGGAATTCCCGTAAACAAGCTTATCTGCGCGTCCAATGCCAATAACGTGCTTACGGATTTCATAAACACGGGCGTTTACGACAGAAACAGACAGTTCTTTACGACGGTTTCTCCGTCGATGGATATTCTCATTTCGTCTAATCTGGAGAGACTTTTGTATCACCTTACGGGTGAAAACGACGCACTTATCAACGAGTGGTTCGGCGCGCTGAAGAGCTCGGGCAGGTACGAGGTCAACGCGGACGTTAAGAAAAAGCTCGGCGAGCTGTTCTGGGCGGGCTGCTGCGACGACACGCAGACCAAGGCGCAGATACGCAAAACGTTCGAGGAGGAGCATTATCTGCTCGACACGCACAGCGCCGTTGCCGTCAAGGTTTACGACGATTACAGAAAAGCGACGGGCGACGACACGAAAACGATCATCGCATCCACCGCGAACCCGTATAAATTCGGCAGAGCGGTTTACGACGCGGTGAACGGCGGCGATCAGCCCGACGACGAGTTTGAGCTTATCGCAAAGCTCGAAGCGGCTACCGACACGAAAATGCCCGCGCCTCTCGCGGCGACAAAGGACAAGGCGGTGCGCTTTGAGGGTGTTGTTGAAAAGCAGCAAATGGGCGGCGTAGTGCTGGATTTCTTGAGCAAATAAAGAGGGGAGAGCGCGGTGCTTTATACGATAGGCGATCTTCATCTCTCGTTTGGCGTTGACAAGCCGCAGGATATTTTCCCCGGCTGGTCAAATTACGTCGAGCGGCTAAAGGAAAACTGGAACTCCAAAATCACCGACAACGACACGGTGGTGCTTGTGGGCGATCATTCATGGGCGTTAAAGCTGGAAGAAAGCCGAAAGGACCTGGAATTCATCGATAAGGAGCTCAAGGGCAAGAAAATCCTATCTAAGGGAAATCACGACCTCTGGTGGCAGACGATGAACAAAAACGAGAATTTTCTCCGCGAGAATGGGTTATCGACGATTAAATTCTTGTTCAACAACGCGTATCTCGCAGAGGGAATTTCGATCTGCGGCACGCGCGGCTGGATCCGCGAAAGTGAGGAGCCGTTCGACCAGAAGATATTAAACCGCGAGGCGGGACGGCTTGAAATGTCGCTTCAAGCGGGCGTAAAGCTCGGCGGCGAGCTTGTGGCCTTTATACATTACCCGCCGATATACGGCACGGAGGAAAACGCGCCGATTATCGAGTTGCTGCATAAATACGGCGTAAAGCGCTGTTATTACGCGCATCTGCACGGAAGCAGCATAAAGGGCGCGCTGATTGGCGAGCGCGACGGCATCAACTATAAGCTGGTCTCAGCCGACGGCGTCGGCTTTGATCCGGTTAAAATCAATTAAATTCAGGAAGGAACAAACACAATGGAAATCATTTCTCAGAACAATACGGCGACTAATACCTACGCTATCGAGGTAAAGTTCAGCGCGGAGGAGTTTGATTCCGCCGTAAACGTTGTTTACAACAAGCAGAAGGGCAAGATCACTATTCCGGGCTTCCGCAAGGGCAAGGCGACCCGCAAGATGATTGAAACTCACTACGGCGCGAACGTATTCTATGAGGACGCGGTGAACTCCCTCTACAATGACAAGATCGAGGAGATCATCGAGAAAACGGGGCTTGAGGTCGTAAATATCGAAAACACCGAGGTTACCGAGGTAAGCAAGGAAAACGGCGTTTCGATAAAAGCCGACATTATCACCAAGCCTGTCGTTGAAATTTCCGATTATAAGGGAATAGAGGTAAAGAAAACCGTCAAGACTGTAAGCGACGAGGACGTAAACAAGGAAATCGACAAGCTCCGCGACAGAGTTTCGAGAATGATCACTGTTGAGGACAGAGCTGTTCAGGAGGGCGACACCGCCGTTATCGATTTCGAGGGTTTTGCGGACGGCGTTGCGTTCGAGGGAGGCAAGGGCGAGAAGTTCCCGCTGGAGATCGGCTCGCACACGTTCATTCCGGGCTTTGAGGAGCAGATCATCGGCAAGAACGTAAACGATGAGTTTGACGTAAACGTAACGTTCCCCGAGGACTACCAGGCGGAAAACCTTAAGGGCAAGCCCGCGGTTTTCAAGTGCAAGCTCCACGAGATAAAGGCAAAGGAGCTCCCCGAGCTTGACGACGACCTTGTTAAGGATGTTTCCGACAAGGACACCGTAGACGAACTCAAGGCGGACATTCGCGAGAAGCTCGCGGAGAGATACAAGACAGAAGCCGAGGATAAGTGCGAGGCGGATATGATGGACGCTATCATTGAGAAGCTGAACGCCGAGATCCCGCAGGTTATGTACGAGCGCCGCATTGACGAGATAGCGCGCGAGTGGTCGGCAAGAAGCCGCATTTCTGTCAGCGATTATCTCAAGTACACCGGGCTTACTATCGAGCAGTTCCGCGCGAATTTCAGAGAGCCCGCGGAGCGCCAGGTGAAGCTGCGTCTCGCGCTTGAAAAGATCTCCGAGCTTGAAAATCTTGAGGTTTCGTCCGAGGACGTTGAGAACGAGTACAAAAAGCTCGCCGAGGAGTACAATATGGAGATCGACAACGTAAAGGCGGCGATTACCGAAAAGACGCTCACCTCGGATATCAAAATTGAAAAGGCTATTGATTTCGTAAAGGACAACGCAAAGATCGAGGAAGTTACCGAGTGATTTTTCCCAAACATTATTTGTGATGTGTCTATGAAAGGAGTAACAAATGGCTTATATTCCTTATGTTGTAGAACAGAGCAGCCACGGCGAGCGCTCGTATGATATTTTCTCGCGTCTGCTCAACGACCGCATCATTTTGCTTCACGATGAGGTGAATTCCGCGACGGCAAGCGTTGTTGTAGCGCAGCTGCTTTACCTCGAGGGACAAGACCCTGACAAGGATATTTTCCTTTATATAAACAGCCCCGGCGGCTCTGTTTCCGACGGTATGGCGATCTATGACACGATGCAGTATATCAAGTGCGACGTTTCGACGATTTGCATGGGCATGGCGGCTTCTATGGGCGCGTTTTTGCTGTCAAGCGGCGCGAAGGGCAAGCGCATCGCGCTTCCGAACAGTGAGATCATGATCCACCAGCCGCTTATCTCGGGCGGCGGCATCACCGGGCAGATCACGGACATACAGATCCGCTCGCAGCATTTCCAGCGTATGAAGGACAGACTAAACCGCATTTTGTCCGATAATACGGGCAAGGATTATGAGACTATCTGCCGGGACACGGACCGCGACAACTTTATGACCGCTCAGGAGGCTCTGGAATACGGGCTTATCGACAAGGTATTCAACAGCCGCGAGGATAATAAGTAACCGGCGGAAAGCAATAGTTTCTTATTTGCATTCTCCCCATTTCACGGGGAGAATGCAATCCCTATATCAGCTTAACTTAAAGGAGCAACAAAATGGTTTGTTCATTTTGCGGGAAAAACGAAAATCAAGTGGCGCGGCTTTTGTACGGTGGCGTAGGGCAAAGCACCGTTATTTGCAGCGATTGTATCCTCACATCGTATAATATGCTGCTCGAAAGCGGTGATATAAAGGCTCCGCGTCCACAGAAAACATCGCGCGGAAAGAATTCGGCGTTCCTTACAGATCCGTCGGAGCTGATGAAGCCCGAGGAGATCAAAGAATATCTCGACGAATATATAATCGGGCAGGAGGAAGCGAAAAAGGTTCTTTCCATATCTGTTTATAATCACTACAAGCGCACGTTTTTGAATACTAACGACGTGGACGACGTCGAGCTTCAAAAGTCGAATGTCCTGCTTCTCGGACCTACGGGCGTCGGCAAAACGATGCTCGCGCAGACGCTCGCGAAGCTGCTGAACGTGCCGTTCGCGATTGCGGACGCGACGACGCTTACGCAGGCGGGCTACGTCGGCGAGGATGTTGAGAATGTGCTGCTAAGGCTCGTTCAGGCGGCGGATTATGACATAGAAGCCGCCGAGCGCGGAATTATCTACATTGACGAAATCGACAAAATCACACGCAAAAGCGAGAACACCTCTATAACCCGCGACGTAACGGGCGAGGGCGTTCAGCAGGCGCTGTTGAAAATCGTCGAGGGGACGGTTTCAAACGTTCCTCCGCAGGGCGGCAGAAAGCACCCGCATCAGGAATTTATGCAGGTGAACACCAAGAACATACTGTTTATTTGCGGCGGTGCTTTCGAGGGCATCGAAAAGGTGATCTCCAAGCGAGTGTCAAGCTCCGCAATGGGCTTCGGCGCGGACGTGAAATCGTCGAAGGATAAGGAAAGCATGGATGTTCTCAAGCTTGTGAACTCGCAGGATCTTGTGAAGTACGGCATAATCCCCGAGCTTATCGGGCGTTTGCCGATTGTAACGCCGCTTGACGCGCTTGACGAGGACGCGCTCGTGAGAATTCTCGGCGAGCCGAAAAACGCGCTTATCAAGCAATACAAGGTGCTTTTCAAGGCGGACGACATCGACCTTGAATTCGACGAGGCGGCGCTCCGCGAGATCGCGAAGAAAGCAATCGAGACGAAAACAGGCGCGCGCGGCTTGCGCTCGATAGTCGAGGACACGCTCCGAGATATAATGTTCACGGCACCGAGCGACCCGACGATCGTGAAAATCACGATAACCGTTGACTGCATAACCGGCGACGGCGAGCCGATCGTAGTTCGCGACAAGACGAAAACCAGACCTGCGGTCAAAGCGGTTAAAAGAACAATTAAGAAAACAGGCTGACAGTAAAGGCGGCGTTTTAACGCTGCCTTTTCATATTTAAGCTGCCGATAGGATAAATTGTTCTTAACGTTTTATGAGTGAAGATATGAAAGTAATTTTATTGAATGAAACGCAGCGACAGAGGATCGTGCATACGGTCAAACCCAAGAAAAGGGATCATATGTCGTATATGAATCTGAATCTTCTTACTGCCGTATGTGATGATGAAAGCGGAAATGTTCTTACCTTGACATATTTTCTGTCGGAATCAATACGAAGATCGGGTGGTCTTTTTGATGAGTATAAATTTGTATTGCTTACTGAACATGATAGTTTTTCAGTAAACTGTATAGAGCATTATTCTTCGACCGCGAAAGCTGAAAAGTGGGAAATTAAAAACCCGTGCCCTTCGATAATTTCCGACCAAAAATTATTGGAGATGATACAGCATTATGAAAACAGTTATTCTGAGCGCAGCGAAATGACAAAACAACAGATCGGTGCATATTATGATGAGCATTTTATTGAACGGTATTTAACGGAAAACTATTTTGATCCGGATGAGGAAGCGGCAGTTTCAAATAAGGACGACTCGTTTTCGTCCGATAAAAATGCGGCAGAAAGATCTAATTTGAAAAGCAAAATTCATGTAATTCCGTTGTTTGTTTTATTCTTAATTCATATTTTTGGTATTCTGTTGGGAATTGGTTTTATTCTGGTGTTAATTTATCATTTAATTCGTGTGTTATAAGGAGTGCATATGGGAAAGGTATACAGACTACAAAGAATAGAGGGCGTATCGATTCCCGGTATTATCCGCAACGGCAGCTATTTCTGGCAGGATATGGCGGTTTACGAGGACGGCACGGTGAGCAT
>JAIDPG010000375.1 GCA_029062865.1 Oscillospiraceae bacterium | reverse complement strand
ATTTTTTGCTTTTCCCGACGGTAACAAGCGTCTTGAACGTCACCTCGACGCTCTGCCCGAGCATTTCGGCGACCTTTACGCCGTCCTCAAAGCTCTCGCAGTCGTAGGTTTGGAACTCGTAGGGGATCTTCAGCTTATCCAGAATCCGCATCGCGTTGGTTTTGACTTCCTTTGACATTGTAAGAATTCTCCCGTATTAAACGCTTGATTTTCGCTGATCTCCCCACCTGCGGCGGGGAAATCAGCCGTTGTAAGTGATTTATAAAAAAAGACACACCAAAACCCGCCCCGAAGCCCCTTCGGAGCGGAATTTGGTTTTAAAGCGTTAAATAATTAGAGGAGAACGTCCTCGTCGTCAAGGTCGAGATCCTCAAGGATGTCCTTTTTGCGGAGCAAAATCAACGTTACAGCCGCAGCCGCAAGCGCCGCCAGAGCTACGATACCCGCGATAATAATAAACTTCTTAGACATTTTTTATTCCTCCCGAAAAATAAGATTTGTAATTACTGGAATCTCGCCGAGATGTCCGCGATGCCGTTGTCGTTGGTCGGCTCGCCAATCGCTCCGAACTTCCACTCGCCGTTATAGCGGTAAACCTCGCCGAAGATCATCGCGGTCTTGCCGTCGTAATTCTCGGAGAGATTGTACTTGCAAAGCTCCTTGCCCGTGTCCGCGTCAACAATTCTGATGAACGCGTTCTTTATCATTCCGAACTGCTGCTTGCGCTCTCTCGCCTGATAGATCGTAACGACAAACACGATTTTCGAGTAATCCTCGGGAACCCTCGTAAGCTCCACAATGATCTGCTCGTCGTCGCCGTCGCCCTGTCCGGTGAGGTTATCGCCGCAATGGCGGATAGCGCCGCTTCTGTGCATAAGCTGACCATAGTACACAACGTCCACGGGGCCGAGAAGCTTGCCTGTCTGCGCGTTGATAAGGATAGCGGAGGCGTCGCAGTCGATGTCCTCCTGCTTCGGTCCGAACAGCGAGAACTTCTTCGGAGCCTCGTCCCAGCCAAGACCGACAACCAGCGTCTTAAGCCCGGCGTTGTCCTTTGTAAGGTCTACCTTTTGTCCCTTTTGAAGATTAACAGACATATTGTCCTCCTTATTGGAAATTAAGATGTAAGATCGCGCGGCATTGTTTGCCGCTTTTTGTTTGCCAACACCATAAATTTTCAACTATATCTATTATACTACATTATTTTGTAAATTGCAAGCCCTTTCTAAAAAAAAGTATAATTTACAATTGACAATTGCCGTACGCGTTTCGCGCGCGTTAAAAATCGCCGCTGCGGGCGGCAATCCGGTTTGAAGAAAAAGCCGGATCTCAGACTGTCGAGAAACACTCGCAGACGAGGAAAAGCCCGGGCGGCAAGGCTTTGTGCCTGCCGCCCGAGCTTTGACGAAGTAAGTGCCGCCGCTTCGCGGCGGCACGGTGCGAGGGTTTATCGACAGTCTGAATCGCCGCTGCGGGCGGCGATCATAATAGTACGTTGGACATTGTCAATCGTCAATTGTGAAGCAAAACGCCACGACCGTAGTCAGCGGGCAGCCGCAGCCGCCGGGGCAGTTTTTATAGTATGTGCAGTTATCCTCGCCGTTGCTGCGGGGATTGTGCGAAAACGCCGCCATGAAACCGTCTTCGGATTCGCCGTTGTAAATCGTCGTATGTACCATAAGATTTTCGGCGGGGCAATAGTAGAACACCAGATCGCCGCGCTTTACATAACGCGGAAGCTCCGCGAAGCCGTCCTCGTTCAGGTCAACCGCTACGGCGTAGCCGAGCCCCGAACCGATAAGCTCATTGTAAAGCGCCGTGGAGCTCGCCAGATCGTACTTCAAGCCGCCCGCTGTCAGGCACTCCGAAGCGAACTCCGCGCAGAAGCACTCGTCGATGTCCCAATGTTCCCGCGCGTATTGCAATGCGGCGCTGCGGTCATAAACGATCGGCTCGCCGTTCTGATCATACGGCGGAGCTTCGGGGGTCTCCTCCGGCGGCTCTCCGATAGGCGGAAGCCCGCCGCTTACACGTTGGTAATAAAAGTTGTCTCTCTCGTCGGGCTTAGCAAGACACTCCGCGCGGATAAAATCGCCGTTGTTGAGCTCGAAATAGCCCGTTTCGGTGGGCTCCTCGGACGCGACGCGCACGAGCATTCCCGAAGCGTAAAACCGCGAGCGCTCCGCGTCGGGATAGGGCGCGGTTTTCGCGTATTTGTCGAAGATCACGAACCTCTGGTCGGGGTCGTAAACGATCGGCGGCTCGGAGCTTTCGTCGGAGGTTTCGCTTGAATTCGCTCCGCTTGAATAGCTTACGGGCTCGTGGGTCTCGCTGCCGGTGACGCTTTGAGGAGAGACAGAAACGGTCGGCACGGAAACGCCGCTTCTCTCAATTGAGGCGCAGCCTGTTAATAATGCGCTTAAAATCAGCGCCGCTGCCGTAATCTTTAAAAACTTTTTCATTATAATCTCCATTTTCTCCGGTGTCTGCTGTAATATTATATCACAAAATGTCACTGTTTGTCAAGTTTGCATACTTTAGAGGCTTCAAGCCGCGCAAATCTTGCGTCTTATCTCTATTGACAACCCCGCGAAATCGTGCTATACTGTAACAAAGAAACGCAAACGGAGGATTTTATGGGATTTGTTGTTAATACAAAGCAAATGAAGCTTGCCGAGGCGGACTGCGACGCGCGGTTTATTTCGTATTCCGAGATGATGAAAAACGCCGGGAACGCCGTCGCGGCGCGGATAGTCGCGGAGTGTAAGCCCTGCCGTGCCGCCGTGCTTTGCGGCGCGGGAAACAACGGAGGCGACGGTTTTGTTATCGCGGCGCGGCTTGCGGAAAAGGGCTTTAATACAAGGGTGATCCTCCTCTCCGGGGAGCCTAAGACAGACTGCGCCCGCGGGTATTTTGAAGAGCTCTCCGGGGAGCGAATTTATTCCCTGTCCGATGACGAGCAAACGTGTACGGCATTTGTGCGGAACGCGGAGCTGGTCGTGGACTGCGTTTTCGGAACGGGCTTTCACGGGGCGCTTCCCGAAGCCGCGGCAAGAATCTTCTCCGCCGCGGAGAATTGCCACGTGCGCGTCGCGGTGGATATCCCAAGCGGCGTGGATTCCGACACAGGAGAGTTTGATCCTCGCTGCTTCAAGCCCACGCGGACGTTTATACTCGCTGCGTTCAAGAAGGGCTTGCTTTCGCCGAAAGCTATGGAGCTTCTTGGTGATTTTGAAACGCTCGATATAGGCATAAACGCCGATTGCTACAAGGAATTCGAGGCGAAGCTCACTGATGACAGCGCTCGCTCTGTTCTGCCAAAGCGGACGAAAACCTCCCACAAGGGGACGTTCGGGCGGCTTTTGAACATCGCAGGCAGCCTTAATTACAGCGGCGCGGCTGTAATGTCCACTCGCGCGGCTTTGCGGAGCGGCGCGGGATTATGCACGCTCGCTTCGCCGATCTCAACCGTAAAAGCGCTTAGCGGTTCGCTTGTCGAAAACACGTTTTTGCCGCTCCCCGAAACGGAGGACGGCTTTTTATCGGATGCTGCCGCAGAAAAGATAGCTGACACGCTCTCGAAAATGACCGCCGTTTCGATAGGCTGCGGGCTCGGAAACAGCGAAAACACGCGAAAAATCACGGAATTTGTCATCAGAAACGCCGATTGTCCGATAATTATTGACGCGGACGGAATAAATTCCATCGCCGCTAATATAAATGTACTAAAGGAACGGACAGGCAAAACCGTGATAACGCCGCATCCGCTGGAATTCTCGCGGATAAGCGGACTTTCGGCGGAGGAGATCCAAGCCGACCGCATAGGCGCGGCAAAGCACACCGCGAGGGAATACGGCGTTGTGGTGCTGTTAAAGGGCGCGTACTCGATAATCACCGACGGAAGTGAAACGCTTGTAAACCCGACGGGAAACGCGGCTCTCGCAAAGGGCGGCAGCGGCGACGTGCTTACGGGGATCATCGCGGCAATGCTAGCGCAGGGCGTTTCGGTGCTTAGCGCCGCAGCTTCGGGCGCGTACTGCCACGGCTTCGCGGCGGATCTGCTCGCCGAGGAAAAATCACCCGCGTCGATAATCGCGAGCGATATTATTGAGGCGCTGCCGAGGGTTTTCAAGTAAGCCTAAACGTTCCTTCAAATAATCAAACCCGATTTTCCCGCCTCCCGCGGGGAAATATCGGCAACGAACGGCGTCTCCCCGCCGCAGGAGGGGAGACGCGAAAAAAACCGGTTTGGAGGAACAGGGAATGCGCAATTATTTCAAAAAAATCGCGGCGGGAATTGCCGCTGCGGCTCTTTCGCTTACGCTCTGCGGCTGCGGCGGCAAAATGCCGTTTACGCAAAAAGCGCCGAGCTTCGACACGACGTACACCGTCACCGCGGACATAACCTACGACAAGCTGAACGCCAAAGCGGAGCTGACGCGCGTAAACAGCACGGAGTGGACGGTGAATTTCGTCGAGCCTAAGGAGCTCTCCGGGCTTACGATCATGCTTAACGACAAGAAATACTCCGCGTCGCTCGGCGGGCTGTCGTTCTCCGCGGCGGACAGCGCGGTTTACGCCGCCGCGCCGCAGATCATCGCAAAGGCTGTTTCGCTGCTTTCTGGCGCGGCTAACGACAAGCTCACCGCTTCGGACGGCGTTATCACATTCACGGACGAAATCGACGGCAAGCGCGTTACGATCACCGCCGACGAGCGCACGGGTAGCCTTATCTCGCTGAAGCTCCCGAATATGAAGCTCGCCGTGAGCTTCTCCGACCAGAAGCCGTACACGCCGATCGATCACGACGAGGAAAAAGCAACCTTAACGGATAGTTAACAGCGAATAGTTGTTATACGCACCTAAAAAGCTCCCACGCCTATGGGAGCTTTTTACTGCTTAAGGATCTGATGATCTCGGCTTGAGCTTCCAGCTCATCGGCGGTCGGAACAGCGTCGCCGTATCTGACTTTATCGTAGGTTTTTGAAAGCTCGGACAGGTCGGCTTTGAACGAGCGCTCGCCCTTTTCGCGGTGGATTTCCGTCGTGTCGGACGGCGCGGGAGGATTTTCGGTGCGGCGCAGCCTCGCGAGAAACAGCGCGTAGCCCAGCCGATAGCGCAGCGCGGGAGAGGTTTCGCGGGCGTATTTTTTCGCGAGCTCCCGCTCCGCTTTTTTTGCCGCGCGTTTTTTTACATTTTGACGACTTGTTGAGATCTCGTCGACATATGGCGTGTCGAAGCGCTTGTCGCGGTTTTTAAACGCCGCCGCGAACGCTCTCTTAAACGCGCTCCAGATCTGCTTCCGAAACGCGATTATCATAATCACGGCGACGATAACGACAAGCGCGATGAAAAAGTCGTCAGAGCTTATGCCGAAGCGCGTCGGGATCGTCGTCAGGTGGCTTTCGCCGCCGTGTGTTTGCTCGGCGGATTCGTTGGACGACGTGAAGATTTTTCCGAGAAATTCAACAAAAAGCATAACCGCGCCGATGATCGCGACGATCGCCGTTACAATGATCTGCCCGAGAGGCTCCGCGAAGATGAAAAGCCCGAGGCTCAGCGCGAAAACCGCGATGACGAGTGTGGCGTTATAGCGCCGCAGCCCTCGCGGAAGCGCGGCTTTGCCCGCGTCGCGCTGCTTTGTGCACTTGTCGATGTTCGCTTGATTAGCGATGACAACGAAAATCAGGATCTCAACCGCAAGTCCCGCGGAAAGCATATTCCCCGCCCACGGCGCGGTGATTTTCCCGGCGGAGAGCATTATCGACAAAAGCAGCGCGGAGATCGGATAGACAGCGAACCAGCCCTTTGTAAACACGTCCGAATAACTCCGCCCGACGCTTGAATACCCCGCGAAATAGATCGCGGCGCTTGGGGGCAGCGTGTAGAAATAAAACGCCGACGGCAGCGAGAAAATCGCGCACGCCGCAATAAACGCCGCAAGAGGGATCAAGCACGCGAACCGCGCGAGAAAATTTATCAGCGGGTGAAGCTTCGGCGTTTTTTTATCCTTGATCTTCTCAGCAAGAGAGCCGGACGTATAGCCGAAAAATCGGAACAAGCCCCAAATCGCGAAAATCACAGCGAAGCGCAGAAAATCCGGTTCTTCCCCGCCCACCGCGAGGCTC
>JAIDPG010000374.1 GCA_029062865.1 Oscillospiraceae bacterium | reverse complement strand
AAGCTCCCGACAATTTCGGGGGGCGGCACAGTCGGACGCGCGTGGTTATACGCATTTGTCGCAAATCTCGCTTCCTTTTTCGGCGGAGGGCTTTTGCTTGCGGTGACGGAAATTCTTTTTCAAGTTATGGCGGGAGGCTGATCGTTTTTTGTGAATAAAGTAATAGTAATAAGCGGACCTACCGCCTCCGGCAAGACCGCCCTCGCCGTGGAGCTCGCGAAGCTGTATAACGGCGAGGTTATTTCCGCGGACAGTATGCAGATCTACACGGATATGGACATCGCGAGCGCGAAGCCCACTCCCGAGGAGCAGCAGGGAATCCCGCATCATCTTGTGGGTTTTCTCGACCCCGCGGATAGCTTTTCCGTCGCGGATTACGTGCGGCTCTGCGGCGAGTGCGTCCGCGATATTTTATCGCGCGGAAAAACCCCGATAATCTGCGGCGGCACGGGCTTGTACATCAGCTCGTTCGTGGATAATCTCACGTTCGACAACAGCGAGCAGGATTTTTCGTTTCGAGAGAAAATGCGGAAATTCGCCGAGGAAAACGGCAACGCCGCTCTCCTCGAAAAGCTCCGTGAGGTCGACCCCGAGACTGCCGAAACGCTCCACGAAAACAATGTCGGGCGAATTATCCGCGCGCTGGAGGTCTTTCATACTACGGGACACACGATCTCTCAGGCGAAAAAACAGTCGCGGCAAACGCCCTCGCCGTATGAGTTCGTGATGATAACGCTGGACTTCGAGCGGCGGGAAACGCTCCACGAGCGCATAAACCGCCGCGTCGACGATATGGCGCGGCGCGGACTCGTCGAGGAGGCGCGGCGATGCTTCGAGCAAACTAATCGCCCGACCGCCGCGCAGGCAATCGGCTGCAAGGAGCTCTACCCGTACTTCAAAGGCGAGCGCCCGCTTGAGGACTGCATCGAGGAGCTCAAGCTCCGAACCCGTCAATATGCGAAGCGTCAGCTCACGTGGTTTCGGCGAGATTTACGAAATTTGCGCCTGATTATTGGTGAAAACGACCAATTGTCCGATGCTGTCAAAAAAGCGCAAATGCTGATAAACGGCTCTAAATAGCGGAATATGCGTCAAAATAGTGAAAATGCCGTAATTTTTTGACATATTTTTGTGAACATTTTTTAAAAAAATTTCAAAAAACAGTAGCAATTTCCGAATAAA
>JAIDPG010000373.1 GCA_029062865.1 Oscillospiraceae bacterium | reverse complement strand
TTCTCGCGGCTGGCGCAGTTGCAGTAGTTGCTCTCAAGAAGAAGCACTAATCTACATATCCAACGATTTGTTGAATAAGTAAAAATTCAGTCCCTCCCCAATAGGGGAGGGATTTTTTTGCCGTGCAGTTTGCGCCGCCGAAAACAAAAAGCGGTATTTCACAAAAAACAACGGAGCCCGGCGGCTCCGTTATCGTTGACTTTTTTAATCGTTGGGAAGCTCAAGCGGCTGTAATGTCAGCTTGATATAGCTGATCTCACGGTCAATTTCTTTTAATGTTTCGCTTGCGTTTTCCTTTTCCGCTAATTGTCTTATTCTCATTAACCGTTTATATTCAGCTATTAAACGTTCTTTTATTTCAAGGTCAGCCGCCATTTTATCACCCCTTTTCTTTATTATTTCATTATAACATACATTTTCCTGTTTGTCAAGGTGAGATTTGCACAGCTTGTGTAATTCCAGTCTCTTTATTTTGCCTACTTGACAAACCGAAAAAAATGTCGTATAATATAGAGTGGACGTTAGTCTATAAAAATATTTTGGTAAGGAGACACAAATATGAGAGTTTATAATTTCAGCGCGGGACCCGCTGTCCTGCCCGAGGAGGTACTCAAAGAGGCGGCGGAGGAAATGCTCGACTACAACGGCACGGGTATGTCCGTAATGGAGATGTCGCACCGCTCCAAGGCTTATGACGACATCATCAAGTCCGCCGAGAAGGACATCAGAGAGCTGATGAACATTCCCGACAATTACAAGGTGCTGTTCCTGCAGGGCGGCGCGTCGCAGCAGTTCGCGGCTGTCCCGATGAACCTTATGAAGAACAAGAAGGCGGCTTATATCGTAACCGGTCAGTGGGCGAAGAAAGCGTATCAGGAAGCGAAGCTCTACGGCGAGGCGGTTGAGGTGGCGAGCTCCGCGGACAAGACGTTCTCGTACATTCCCGATTGCTCCGATCTCCCTATCCCCGACGACGCGGATTACGTTTACATCTGCGAAAACAACACGATCCACGGCACGAAGTTCAAGACGCTCCCGAACACAAAGGGCAAAATTCTTGTCGCGGACGTTTCCTCCTGCTTTTTGAGCGAGCCCGTTGACGTGACGAAATACGGCGTTATCTACGGCGGTGTTCAGAAGAACGTAGGCCCCGCGGGCGTCGTTATCTCGATAATCCGCGAGGATCTCATCACCGACGACGTGCTCCCCGGCACGCCCACAATGCTCAAGTGGAAGACCCAGAGCGACAACGACAGCCTTTACAATACTCCTCCTTGCTATGGTATCTACATCTGCGGCAAGGTGTTCAAGTGGATCAAGAAAATGGGCGGTCTCGAAGCGATGAAAGCGCACAACGAGAAGAAGGCGAAGATCCTGTATGATTTCCTCGACGAGAGCAAGCTGTTCAAGGGAACGGTTCGCCCGGAGGATCGCTCGCTGATGAATGTTCCGTTCGTTACCGGCAACGAGGAGCTCGACGCGAAGTTTGTCAAG
>JAIDPG010000372.1 GCA_029062865.1 Oscillospiraceae bacterium | reverse complement strand
ATTATTACGGGCTCGGCAAGAGGGATCGGCGCGGCGATTGCGCTTCGCCTCGCGAAGGACGGCTGCGATATCGCGCTGAACGACATCAGCGAAAAGAGCTTTGAAAACAACGATATAATCGAGAAAATAACCGCGCTCGGCGTTCGGTGTGAAAAATACATCGCAGACGTTTCCGACCACGCGCAGTGCGAGGAGCTCGCGAAGAAGATCAAGGCGGATTTCGGCAGCATCGACGTTTTAGTCAACAACGCGGGAATAACCCGCGACGGTCTGCTCCTCAGAATGAGCGAGGAGAATTACGACGACGTTATCAGGATCAATCAAAAATCCGTGTTTAATATGACAAAGCACGGCGGTGCTGTAATGCTAAGACAAAAGAGCGGCAGAATCGTCAATCTCGCGTCGGTCGCGGGCTTGTACGGCAACCCCGGGCAGATGAACTACTCGGCGAGCAAGGGCGCGATCATCGCGATGACGAAAACTGCGGCGAAGGAGCTCGGCTCGCGCGGAATTACCGTAAACGCCGTCGCGCCGGGATTTATCAAAACTCCGATGACAGACAAGCTCACTGACGATCAGCGCGCGGCAATGCTCGCGCAGATAGCGATGAAGCGCTATGGTGAACCCGAGGAGATAGCAGAGCTCGTGGCGTTCCTGGCAAGCGACAGAGCAAGCTACATCACGGGACAGACGATCGAGATAAGCGGCGGTCTGGCAATGTAAATCGGCGAAAGGTTGATCAAATGACGGGGAAATCCCACTAAATCATTTTTCGCTTTCATTTAGTAAATAACTCAAAAAACTCACAAAAAACGGGAGATAAAATATTATGAGACGAGTGGTAATAACGGGATTGGGGTGCCTTACCCCGTGCGGAAATTCGCCGGAGGAGCTCTGGGCGAGCCTTATGGCGGGAAAGCACGGCTTCGAGCTGAAAAGCTGGTATCCCGAGGAGCCCGAAACAATGGGCGTTGTGGCGCGGGTGAAGAACTTCGACCCGACGGTGATGTTCGACAAAAAGGACGTCCGCCGCAATGATGTTATCGTGCAGTACGCGGTGTACTGCGCCGATCAGGCGCTGAAGGACGCAGGCACGGATCTTAAGGATCTCGACCCGTTCAAGGTCGGCTGCGTTATTGGCAGCGGCATCGGCGGAATTTACACGACCGACGAGGAAATGCAGGTCTATCGCGAAAAGGGAAGCAAGCGCGTTTCGGTTTTCACGATCACGAAGATGATAGGAAATATGGCGGCGGGCGAGGTCGCGATAAGATACGGCTTCAAGGGCTCGAATTTCTGCGTGACGACCGCGTGCGCCAGCGGAACTCAGTCGATAGGCGAGGCGTTCCGCTCGATAAAGCACGGCTATCTCGACGCGGCGATAGCGGGCGGCACGGAGTGCGCCGACATCGGCTTCTGCTACGCGAGCTTCAACAATATGAAGGCGCTTACGCGTTCGCAGGACGTAGACAGAGCCTCAATGCCGTTTGACGCGGAGAGAAGCGGCTTTGTCCTCGGAAGCGGCTGCGGTATTCTCGTGCTGGAGGAATACGAGCACGCGAAGGCTCGCGGCGCGAAGATATACGCGGAGATATGCGGCTACGGCTCGACGTGCGACGCTCACCACGAAACCAGCCCCGACCCCGAGGGCAGAGGCGGCGCGAAGGCAATGGAGCTCGCCGTTGAGGAGGCGGGAATCGATCCCAAGCTCGTAAATTATATCAACGCGCACGGAACCTCTACGCATATGAACGACGTGACCGAAACAAAGGCGATAAAGCTCGCGTTCGGCGACCACGCGAAGGACATCGCGGTGAACTCCACAAAGTCGATGACCGGGCACCTGCTCGGCGCGGCAGGCGGCGTTGAGGCGATAGTCACGGCGCTTTCGATAAAGAACGGCAAGGTTCACCAAACGCTCGGCTACAAAACTCCTGACCCGGAGTGTGATCTGGATTACGTAACCGAGGGCGCCCGCGATTTGCGGATAACCGCCGCGCTTTCAAACTCGCTCGGATTCGGAGGGCATAACGGATGCATTTGCCTGAAACCCGTGTAGTTGTTAGGGAATAGTTGTTAGTTTTGAACGTTGACGCGCAGTTTTAGGCGTAACTTGTATTAGGAGATAGTGTGTTATGAAAGACAATAACGAAACTCATCGTATAGAGGACACCGTAGAGTGCGTTGAGGCGCTCGCGAAAATTCTCAAGGAAAACGACCTCGGGCGCATTAAAATCAGCACCGAGGACATTGATATCACAATCGAGGGC
>JAIDPG010000371.1 GCA_029062865.1 Oscillospiraceae bacterium | reverse complement strand
GCGCACACTGCCGAAAGACAAGCGGGACGCGCTGATCTCACTTATTGAAACGCTCGCCGAAAATTGACGTAAAAAATCTTTTCTATTTCATTTCCAAGAACGAACACGATCGATATTTTGTTTACAATCAACAAAATATCGATCGTGTTTTATTTAAGTTTAACAAATTTTAGCAATCGGCTTGAAAATTCAGAGAAAAAAACTTGCAAAAATGCTGTAATTGTTGTATAATTTTAATTGTAGGTAAAAATTTGCTTATAATTTACGATTTTTGAGGAGGATTTTTAACAATGGCGTTAAAAAATCAGTATCTTGCAGACCTTTTGGAAACAGTTAAGAAAAGAAACCCCGGCGAGCCGGAGTTCATTCAGGCGGTAACGGAGGTTTTTGAAACGCTCCAGCCCGTTGTTGAAAAGCGCCCCGACCTCGTTGAGGCAGGCGTGTTCGAGCGTATCGTAGAGCCGGAAAGACAGATAATCTTCCGCGTTCCGTGGGTTGACGACAATGGCAAGGTTCAGGTAAACCGCGGCTTCCGTATCCAGTTCAACTCCGCTATCGGTCCGTACAAGGGCGGCATCAGACTTCACCCGTCCGTATACAGCGGTATAATCAAGTTCCTCGGCTTCGAGCAGATCTTCAAGAACTCGCTGACGACGCTTCCGATGGGCGGCGGCAAGGGCGGCTCGGACTTCGACCCGAAGGGCAAATCCGACGGAGAGGTTATGCGCTTCTGCCAGAGCTTTATGACGGAGCTCTGCAAGCACATCGGTCCCGACTGCGACGTTCCCGCGGGCGACATCGGCACGGGCGGACGCGAGATAGGCTATATGTTCGGTCAGTACAAGAGGATCCGCAACGAGTTTACGGGCGTTCTCACGGGCAAGGGCTTGACTTACGGCGGCTCGCTCGCAAGAACCGAGGCTACCGGCTTCGGTCTCTGCTACTTCACCGACGAGATGCTGAAGGCTAACGGCAAGAGCTTCAAGGATCAGACCGTTGTAATCTCCGGCTCGGGCAACGTTGCTATCTACGCGACGAAGAAGGCTACCGAGCTCGGCGGAAAGGTAGTTGCTCTGTCCGACTCCAACGGCTACATCTACGATCCCGACGGCATCGATCTTGACGTCGTTAAGCAGATCAAAGAGGTTGAGCGCGGACGTATCAAGGAATACGTTTCGAGAACCTCTCACAAGAACGCGACTTACACCGACGGCTGCAAGGGCATCTGGACTATCAAGTGCGACATCGCGCTTCCCTGCGCTACTCAGAACGAGATCGACAAGGAAAGCGCTGAGATCCTCGCGAAGAACGGCTGCTACGCGGTAGCGGAGGGCGCGAATATGCCGTCCACTCCCGAGGCTATCGAGGTTTACTTCGCGAACAAGATGCTTTACGGTCCGGCAAAGGCTGCGAACGCGGGCGGCGTTGCTACCTCGGGTCTTGAGATGAGCCAGAACTCTCAGCGCTACAGCTGGACGTTCGAGGAGGTTGACAACAAGCTCCACGGCATTATGGTCGAGATTTTTAAACAATGCGATAATGCCGCTAAGGAATACGGCATGGCAGGCAACTACATGGCAGGCGCGAACATCGCGGGCTTCCTCAAGGTCGCTGAGGCTATGAAGGCGCAGGGCTGCGTTTGATTTAGAGGTAAGAGGTTAGATAAGCGGCGAGCGTTTGCTCGCCGCTTTTTAGTTGTTTTCTGCCAAAGGATAAAAAGGTTTGAAAAATAATTCACAAAAATCCCGCAACTTATCCAAAATCTTTTGGTAATAATTCTGTCTTGACTTTGTAACAAAATTATACTATAATAGTAATTGCAGAGTTCGTCTGTAAAACTACATATGGTAAAGGAGTAATTATTATGGATACTAAGGGTATGTCTCTTGCCGCGATGATATTCGGCATCTGCGGTATCGTTCTCTCGTGGATTCCCGTAACGTTTCTCAGATTTCTTGCGCTCCCCTGCGCTATCGTAGCTATCGTACTGGCTGCTATTGCGCTGAAGAAGATCAAGAATGGCGCTGAGGGCAATAAGGGTATGGCTATTGCAGGTCTTGTTCTGGGTATCATAAGCTGCGCGTCCGCTGTACTGGCTGTTATCTGCGTTGTTTGCGCAATCGTAGCCGTAGGCGGTGCTTTGGCAGGTATGGCTAATGATCCCAACATCTTTGGCATGATCATCAGCCTTCTTTAATCGAGGCTGCCGCAAGCAAGAAAAGTTCTGAAAAACCGCCTTTCTGTTATTCGGAAAGGCGGTTTTGCTTTAAATTATTAAGGAGATCTTATGTTTCCGTCCTTTACATTTTTGGGAAAAGAAGTCGGTATGTACGTGGTTTGCGCGACGATCGGGCTTTTCATCGCGTGCCCGGTGGGGATCACTCTCTACAAAAAACGCACCGGCGATGACATTTCGATGATTTTGACTTACGTAATAAGCGCGATCGGCGTGTTTTTCGGAATGCATATTCTGTACGGCATCACGAACATACCGCTGTGGCACTTTCTCGCCGAGGCGGAGGGGTTTTGGGATTTTCTCGTAAAATTCGCGAACATATTCGGCGGTTCGGTGTTTTACGGCGGGCTTATCGGCGGGCTTGTCGCGGGGCTTATTTATATAAAGAAAGAGAAAATGCCCGTTGATATCGCAAGCGACTGCGCGGCGGTCTCCATTCCGCTTTTCCACGGCATCGCGCGCGTCGGGTGCTTTCTGGGCG
>JAIDPG010000370.1 GCA_029062865.1 Oscillospiraceae bacterium | reverse complement strand
CTTTAATCGTTACTTGCAATTTTCCCGCCACCGGCGGGGAAATTGCCGTTAATATTTTTTATTTTAATCTTTTCTGAATTTTCGGCATTATTATCTTATCGTAAAACGGTCTGAACAGCCCGATAAAAACGTCGTACATAATAAACGCCACCGCGCCCAGTCCTAAGAGAACGAGCGTTCCGTACTTGCCGAAGTCGCTCGCGTCGTTTAAAAGATACTCCATTCCGAACAGATAAACCAGCACCGTATACGCCCCGACGGACGGAATGGCGTAAACCGCCAACTTCGCTATCCATTGGATTACCTTCGGCTTGATCTTCTCAAGATAATCGCGGACAATCGGGTAATATCCGAGTAGGAAAATAAACATCATCGTTGCCTCGTAATTCGGCACGAGAAGCAGGCTCAGAACTCCCACGGCAAGATAGCTCACAAGCCCGTATTTTACGCCGAGATGCCGCCTTATAACCCAGATAAACATTCCGCTTATCGCGGGGCTGATATACTCAAACGACGGGATCATTCCCATAACAAACATCAGCGACAACGCCAGCGCGCTCATAACGCCGCATAACGACACGATATAGCCGATACTCGGTCCGCGTTTATCAGACATTATCTGCGCTCCTGTCCGTAAAATTCCATGCTCTTTTCCTTGCGCTCACGACCTACCTTCAGCAGCTCGCGGAGCGTGTCAATATCGTCGCTCACCATTGCGTCGCGGTATTCCGATAGCGATTTTATGATCGTGTTGATTTCAAACAGCAGCGCCTCTTTATTGCACATAAACAGGCTCGACCACATTTCCTCATTCAGATACGCCACGCGAGTGAGGTCGAGGAAGCTCCCCGCCGAAAAACCGTCCGCGCGGAACAGCGACGGGCTTTTTACATAGGCGTTGGAAACCACGTGAGCCAACTGCGACGTGTACGCGATGTTCGCGTCGTGCTGCTCGGGAGTCGCAATAACGACCTTTCCGAAGTTCATACACGCGCCAAGCGTCGAAACAAGGTCGATGGCTATCTGCGGAGTGTTCTCCGACGGCGTGATAATAAAGCTCGCGCCGTTGAATAGGTCGGCAGTCGAGTAATCAAAGCCCGAATGTTCGGTGCCCGCCATAGGGTGCGTTCCGATAAAGATAACGCCCTTTTCATCAAGCACGGGCGTGCAGTTTTTAACAATATACCCCTTTACGCCGCAAATATCCATTACAATAGAGCCCTTGCGGAACTTGTCGGCGTTTTCCTTTATGAAATCGACGATTGCCACGGGGTAAAGCGCGACGATAGTCAAATTAGCTTCGCTTAGTCTGTCAACGGTAAGCTCCTCGTCGATAGCCCCCGCCGCAAGCGCTTTTTTCGTGACCTCGGGATCCTTGTCCATTCCCATTATATGATAAAACGTATTTGCCTTCAGAGCCTTGCAGATAGAACCGCCGATAAGCCCAAGACCTACGACCGCTATTTTCATTTTTTAAATTTCCCCTTTGTTGCATTATCATATTTTATTATAACATATTTTCAAGCCAATCGTATGCGGACTTGAATATTAATGTTTATCCTGTTAAAGATATTATGTTGTCTTTATTATAACATATATTGAAAAATTTTGCAAGGGATTTTTTGGTAATTTTTGATTTTTCAGACATCAAGCCCGTAGGAACGGAGCAGCTCGGTGTTTGCGGCTTTGACGCGCTCCAGCTCGTCAAGCACGCGGCTGTCTTTACCTAACTCTTCAAGAAGAGCCGATTGTTTTGCCACATACTCGTCTCCTCTTTTGCACCGTGCTTCATGCTCTTCCCAAGTAATTTTGTAGAGTCCCTCTTTTATAAGCCGCGCCTCTTCCGCGTTATCTTTATCCGCAATTGCTTGTAGTTCTTTTCCGCCGTAGCCCGCTTTGACTAACGCAAGCCCATGAGAGTAACCGTAACGCTCATTAGAAACAAATTCATCAAAAGGGCATAGTTCCACATGGCATCCCAACACGCTACGCCTAAAGCGGAATAAATAGTCAATGCAGGAATTGAGGTCTGTGATCTTATTCAGAACGGTCAGCGTTACACTCTTCAATACGTCAAACGCCAACCCAAGACCCTTGAGCATTTCTTCGTTGTCGTCCGATTTTATAAGGAAATCTATAGTGTCACGGCGAAAATAAGCTTTTAATTTAGCCTTGTCCGTAATCGCGTCGTTAGGTGAATTCCAAATATCACAGTTATACTGAACAACGCTTTTCATAACAGCCTCATCGACCTCTATCTCGGGGTATGCAGCATAATATCTGCGTATGTCGGGCATTTCATCCTGCGGATTCAGCTCATGATAAAGAAAATCCAGATTTCTGCGGTAGAGAGTGACCGCGCCGCCCAAAATCTCAATGCACTTGTACTTCACCTTATTTGAGCTTACCGTGCGATAGGTAACGACCTGCAATATATCGCCGTTTATCACACGCGCGAAATACGGCTGAGTGTTCTTGGTTTTCTTTAATCTCATGAAGCCGTAAGGCTCAAGCCCCTCGCCGAAAACCTTGATAAATCCCGCGTTGAACGTCATCGGCTTACCAGCGCCGATTTTCTTGAAGCAAAGCGCGGTGATGTTTGCGTCGTCGGGCATTTCGGAAAGGTCGCGGTGATCCGCGCAAATGTAATTCGGGTCTATCCCAAGCAGCGGCGCGGATCTGCAAAGCGCGTCCTCCACAAAGACCTCGTCTGCGCTCCAGATATCCGTGAGCTCCTCAAACGTGCCGTGGACGAGCAGCGGCTCCCAAACAGCCTTACTGCCCTTCGGAGCGTCCTCAATGCCGTAGCCCGAACCGTCGCCGGCTATTACCTCGTCGCCGTTCATTTTGAGTATCGCGAAATCGCTGTCGACTATCTCGACGAAGATAACGGGCGTTTTCAACTCGTTTGCGAAAAAATCCGCGTCCTCGCCCGCGTGCTGAGGATTGCCGTTGTAATCACTGCACGCGCAGGTCGCCCACTCGCCGCCTTGCGCCACAAGATACGACAGCGCTGCCTCGTCCTCCTTGCAGGTCTCATAGCCGCGCTTTTTCATAAGCTCGGTGAACGCGCTCACGAAATCCGCGCATTTTACGTTTAGTGTTGTTGAAAATCTGCCCATTTTTCCTCCTCCGAGTTACACTCGCTTTTCATTTAGTCGAAAGGGCCACTAAAATAAGCCCAAAAACAAAACACAAAATAATCGTGACAACTAAATACACCGCCAGGATAGGAAATATATTTTTTGATTTTCTCACCTGCTCGTCATCGCCGCCTTGCTTTTGTTTTCTTATAGATGATATAAGCATCAATATGAGCTCTATTATCATCCACAAAACGACCAAAAAAGGAAAGGAAAAAAAGAAAAATACTATGTAGTTCACAAACTCCACCGACATAAACGATGTATTAAATAAGCAAAAGCATATAAATATCATCACAGCCGCCAACAAAAGCGAAATGACAAAGAGATTTTTAGTTATTTTACGAGACTTTTCGGAGCAGCCCTTTGAATTAACCAAAACCCTTTTAACGAAAAAGACATTCTCTATTACTGCCCATACCAACACGGACAATGTAATGCTCCCGATGACTAAACTTAGTGTTTCCATAAAATAACCTCCTCGCTCTTTTATAGCTTCGTCAGCAAAACAGGGGCGAAATCTCGCCCCCGTTAAAAAATTCAAAATCAAGCCTTGCCGACCGAACCGAACAGCTCCATTTTCTCCTTAACGGTAGCCTTGATAGCCTCCGCGCCGGGAGCGAGCAGCTTTCTCGGGTCGAAGCCCTTGCCCTCCTTGTCCTTGCCCGCCTCGATGTACTTGCGGGTAGCTTCCTGGAACGCGAGCTGACACTCGGTATTAACGTTGATCTTCGCAACGCCGAGCGAGATCGCCTTCTTTATCATATCCGCGGGAATTCCCGTGCCGCCGTGAAGAACCAGAGGCATATCGCCAACCTCGTTCTTGACCGCCTCGAGCGTCTCAAACGAAAGACCCGCCCAGTTGTCGGGATACTTGCCGTGAATGTTGCCGATACCCGCAGCCAGCATCGTAACGCCGAGATCCGCGATCATCTTGCACTCCTTGGGGTCGGCGCACTCGCCCATGCCAACAACGCCGTCCTCTTCGCCGCCGATAGAACCGACCTCTGCTTCGATCGAAAGTCCCTTGTCGTTGCAGATCTTAACAAGCTCGGTGGTCTTTGCGACGTTCTCGTCGATCGGATAGTGAGAGCCGTCGAACATTACGGACGAGAAGCCCGCCTCGATGCAAGCCTTTGCGCCCTCATAAGAGCCGTGGTCGAGGTGAAGCGCAACGGGAACGGTGATTTTCAGCTCCTCGAGCATACCCTTAACCATTCCCACAACGGTCTTATAGCCCGTCATATACTTGCCCGCGCCCTCGGAAACACCGAGGATAACCGGGCTTTTGAGCTCCTCCGCGGTCTGGAGGATAGCCTTTGTCCATTCGAGATTGTTGATGTTGAACTGACCAACGGCGTACTTGCCGTCGCGAGCCTTGTTCAGCATTTCTTTAGCGGAAACTAACATACTTTATTTACTCCTTTAAAAAAGATTTAGGATTATAAATCCATATCTATTGTACCACACTTTCCACAAAAAAGCAAGATATTTTGAAAAATTTTCCGTTATTTTTTTGAATTTCAGAAATTTATGCCTCACTTTGTGAATTAACGAAAAACGCTCCCTGCCGCCGACGGGGAGCGTCACCGCAAACACGTATTTTTCCCCGCCGAAGGCAGGGGAATTCGCTGTCGTAATGTGGTTTTTAAGTATTATGGTCGCTTACGTGGAATTGCTTCAGATTGCCTATTTTCAGGCTTCTCTCGTGCATAATGCGCTCGACCTCCTCAACCGTCAAGCCGCGCTCCGCCATAAGCACCGCCACATGATAAAACAGGTCGTTTATCTCGTTGGCGAGCTCGTCGTTGTCCTTGTTCTTCGCGGCGATTACCATTTCGGTGCACTCCTCGCCGCACTTTTTCAGTATCTTGTCGACGCCCTTGTCGAACAGATAGCACGTGTAGCTGCCCTCCTGTGGATTGGCGCGGCGGTCAACTATCACATCGTACATTTCCTTGAATGCTTCGCTCATAATAATTTCTCCTTTAAAGAATTTTCAAAAAAGCTCCTAAAGCCCTTGTTCATTGCGGTTTCAACGCTTTCGGGCAAATCGAAGTAATATTTTCCGCTTTCGATCTCAACGGAAAGACGGTCGAGCGGAAAGCCCTCCTTATGCGGTCTGACGTGCGGCGTATCGGAGAGCCAAAACGCCTTGCCCCAAAGGCTCTCGTCCATGCTTGTGTACATCTCGTCCTCCGACATTACAAGGCAGAGCGCATTTTTATAGCGCGCCGTCAGCCTGCCGCCGAACCTCCGCGCAAGCGATGAATAGTACTCTATCATCTCATTGTCGGACAGATGCTTTCCTCCGATGTTCCGCACGTGTACTCCCGGTTGAAGCTCATCGGGAACATTCTCAAAGAACAGTCCGCTGTCCAGAGAAAACACGGGTATTCCGTAAAATCGATAATATGATATGGCTTTTATCCGCGCGTTTTCAAGAGGGCTTGAACCGCCCTCGTCAATGTCGGGCGGGCTGTTCTCCATATCGCGCAGACTTAAAAGCTCGATATCCAAGTCCTTTAAGCTCTCGCGCATGGTGTTCAGCTTTGAGGGATTTCCCGTTCCAAAAAGCAAGGTGATTTTATTCACCGCTTCACACCCTTTCACAAATTTTATTGAAATATGTGACAGTTTGTTATTTTTGCACTATCACAGATACTTTCGTACAACGAACTTATCATCAAGCTCCATGTAATGCTCAAAGCCCTCGCTTTTATACAGCTCGTCAAATCCCATAAACTGCATATATGTAACGGAAGCGTCCTTTTGCGGATAGGCTTCGACGTAATCAAAGCCGTCTTTCTTTGCGTCCTCACAGACAGCCCGTAAAAGCCTGCGGGCTGCTCCCTGCCTGTGATACTCCTCCGCGACCATAAAGCAATATACCGCCTTGACCTTTTCCTCGGGCGCGGATTCCGCCTTTTGGAGATCGGGCAAGCCGAAAACAAGTCCGGCGCAGTTCCGACAGTCGGATTTTGTATTGGCGTTGCACCAGCCTATGATCTTTCCGTCTTTAAGAGCAACATAGCCTTGAAGAATACCGTTTCGCACATAGTCTATCGCCATAGCGCGACGTTCCTCGCGGTCGGGCTGTTTCATAGCGCGGTGATCCGCGCTGCACCAGTTCACGCAGTAACAGGTATTCTCGGGGTTATGATCGTCGTGCGGCGTAGTATCAAAAAAGTTCGCATACGCTTCGGCATCCTCCGGCATAAGCTTTCTGACTTCAATTTCCATTTTATCCTCCATATTGCTTTGCTCGGAATACTCTAATTTCTGTATTCGGAGATCTCCTCTATGCTCTTTCTAGGACGCGGCATTGGTGCCTCATCGGCATAACCTACCGCGACCGCCCCGACCAATTGACCGTCCGTTTTCAAAAGCTCTGTCAATTCGGGATACGCAAAGCAGGTGTTGGCTATCCAAAGAGTCCCCAGACCCAGTTTTTCCGCCGTAAGCAGCATATTCTGAACAGCCGCGCCGATAGACAGCGTATCGCATATCTCCGTCACACGGTCGTCGCTGTCGACAGGCACGAACGGAGACTTGCCGTTTGTGTTTACAACAGCGATAAGCAAGGGGGCTTCCTTTATTATCCGCAGAGTGTTCCGAGCGTCGGGAAGTCCCGAGCTCGAACGCGGTAAAAGCGGAGCTCCGTTTTCCTCACGATCAAGACCGCTTTCCATGCACCGCTCGAACTCCGCTTTGTGTTCTCCTGCCAGCATGATAAACCGCCACGGCTGCCTATTCTTCGCGGAGGGCGCTTGTATCGCGGCGTTTATCATCGCGTCGATCAGACTTAACGGCACATCACGCTTTAAAAACTTTCGTATACTTCTTCTTGTGAATATAGGATCGTTTTCAAATGTATATCCGCTCATTTTATTCTGTTGAAAAAGCACGTGCGGTTTCCGGTATGGCACGCCGCGCCCGTCTGCTCTACCTTTATAAGCAAAGTGTCATCGTCGCAGTCGCCGTAAATCTCGATAACCTTTTGAACGTGCCCGGACGTCGCGCCCTTGTTCCAAAGCTCCTGCCGCGAGCGGCTCCAGAACCACGTATAGCCCGTTTCGAGCGTTTTCGCGAGGCTTTCCTCGTTCATGTACGCGAGCATCAGCACCTCGCCGTTTTCTGCGTCCTGAACTATCGCGGGGATAAGCTCGCCTTTTTTGAAGTATTTTTTTAAGTCCATTTCCTTTTTCAATTCACTTTCAATTTTTTCAAGCAGCTTAGGCTGAATTTCGGGATATGTCAATTCCGAAAGCCCGCGCGGCGGCTCGTCAAGCAAGATAACGCTCTCAATCTCGGAATTCGGCAGCTCTCCAAGCTCGGTTACTTCCGCGTAAAACAGCATACCATAGCTTGTTATACCGTCTTTTTCAACGGAATATGGTGTAATCTGCCGCAGAGAATACTTTTCCGCACCCGTTTCCTCATAGAGCTCGCGGGCGGCGGTCTGCGCGATGTTCTCGCCCGGTTCACGATGACCGCCCGGCATTTCAAGCGTCTCACGCTCCCTATGCTTTACGAACACATACTTTCCGTTAAATTTTGCAAGGATAACGGCATATTTCAGATCGCCGTCCTTAACGCTTTCGTGGAATTTGACTGTCATAGGCTATACCTTTCAATCGCCGCATATCTGCTTCGTCAGCCTGTTCGCCCGCTCGTAAACCTCGTCCGCGTCAACCGTCGTGAATTTCCCGTCCTCGTACAGAATATTTCCGTCGATAACAGTCATCTTAACGTTGCTCTTGCTGCCCGCATAAACGAGATTTTTCGCTATGTTGTGAAGCGGCTGCATATTCGGCTGCTTGAGATCGATAACGGCGAGGTCGGCTTTTTTGCCCGCCGCCAGAATGTCGCAATCGTCAAGCCCCATAGCGAGCGCGCCGCCCTTTGTCGCCATTTCGAGAACGTCAAACGCGGGACACGCCGCCGCGTCCTCCTCGCGAACCTTCTGAAGCCCCGCCACAAGAAACATTTCCTTGAACATATCAAGGCAGTTGTTTGAAGCCGCGCCGTCCGTGCCTATCGCGAAGTTCTTCATGCCCGCGCGGCGCATTTCGCAAATCGGCGCTACTCCGCTGGCGAGCTTGAGATTAGAGGCGGGATTTGTCACCATCCACAAGCCCTTGTCGCGGAAAATGCACATATCCTCCTCGTCGAACCACACGCAATGGAACCCGCCGCCGCCGTGCTCGAACATTCCGAGCTTGTCAAAAAGCTGCGTCGGCGTTATTCCGTAACGCTCCTTGCAGCCCGCGATCTCGGCTTTCGTCTCGCTGTTGTGAGCGTACAGCGGAGCCTTGTATTTTTGAGACAACGCCGCCATTCCTTCTAAGATCTCGCGCTTTGTTGTGTATTCCGCGTGAAAGCCAAGTTGATAGGAAATCAACGGGTCGTAGTTGTTGTAAGTATTGTACTCCTCCTCAATGCTCTCGACTGTGCCGCCGAAATCGTTGATAGAGCCGCACAGAACGCTTCTAAAGCCCATATCGGCGCACGCCTTTGTATACGCTGGGAGCTTCATATACATATCGAACGAAGCCGTGATTCCGCTTGTTAAGTACTCCATATTCCCAAGTTGTGTGAACGCGTAAACCGCATCCTCGGTGAGCTTCGCCTCGTGCGGGAAAACCTGCTCGTAAAGCCAGTCGTTCAGCGGCAGATCGTCGGCGAACGAGCGCAGGAACGTCATCGCGGTGTGCGTGTGGGCGTTCTTGAAGCCCGGGATTATCAGGTTTCCGCTCAAATCGATTTCGCGGTCGAACTCGCCGTTGGGAGCGTTTTCACCGACAAACGAAATTTTCCCGCCATCGGTGTGAAGCTCGCCCTCGATGATCTTTTCGTCCTGCATTGTGAGTATTTTTGAGTTGTAAAATCTAAGCTTCATATGATTTCCTTTCGTTATTTGAATCCCGAGTTGAGATGTGCATACACTAACTGTTTTACTTCCAACCGATTACATTCAATAACCGATTATTATTCCCTTCCCAATTCGGAATCTATCTCCGATGATGTCAAAGGCATTTTTTTGTCCTCGACCTTAATGAACAGCTCATTAATATTATCGCTTGCGCCGCTGTACTTCAGATCCTGCAGAGCAAACGTCTCAACCTCGTGCCTTATTTTTTCCTTAATCTTGTTAAAATCACTTTCCGTTAAAACATATATGCATGTCCCGAAATCTACATTTTCAAGGTAATCGCAAATTTCAGTATATACATTAACGATTTTTTCTCCTGTGAGATCAACATCGGATAATACCACTATGTCTGTTATAGCGGTTTCAAGAGTATTGACTTTAACAAATTCATCAAAGGTCATATTCGGTGAAACATTGATATTTCTACGTGGCGTAAATGTAACAAAGCACTCCGACACGATTCCGTACTTTGCGAATGTTTCATTGATCTTGTTTTCCACCTTTCGGCACATCAGGCGGTATGGATACTCCTCATAAATGACTTCGCCGCTTTTGTCCGTCCTGACGACAAACCTCATTGACGGGTCATCATCGGCGTAAACATACGCGGTTGCCGTATCCCTGTCGATCCTGTCGCCAAGCTCGGCTACCGTAAACGATTTGCCGTATTTTTCGGACAAAGAACTTTTTATCGAACCGGCGGTACTCTTGTTAGCTGCGTTTCAGCCGGGTATGACAAGCATAAAAGCCGCCGTAACAACCACCGCAATAACAAATTTGAACAGTTTCATATGCATTCCTTTCGTTATCGGAATCTGGAATTACTGTAAATGTAAAACAGCTCCTGGCTCGGTAAATATCCCTTTTCAAGCTGCGGAAAATCCTTGTCGAATTCCGCTAAGCCGCTCATATCAATATTGTAAGCGGCGCTTTCCTTATAAGTCCAAGCCTTGCCCGACAACGCACCCTCTTTGAGCTCGTTTACAAGCAGCGGCACGGGATATTCCCCGTTACCGAGCGAAACGTTGTATTTCTTGCAGCTTTTAAAGCCGCTTGAAACGTAGTTCTCCGGGTTGCCGAAGATAACGACCGCCTCATAGCCAAGCTCCCTTGCCTTTTCAAGCGAATACTCCAGAAGCCGCTTTCCGTAGCCCCGCCGCTGATACTCTGGAAGTACGCCGAGAGGCCCGAACGTCAGAACGGTCTTTTCACCGCCGTTTTCATCAACAAGCGCAGACCTCGTGTACATTATATTCGCTATCGGAATTCCGTCAAGCTCCAGAATCAAATCAAGCTCGGTCACAAAATCCGCGTGCCCGCGCAGCAAATGGGCAAGGTAATGCTCGTCGCAGCCGGGGAAATTCACGTTGTGGAACGCGCGCTTTGTAAGCTCCTCGACGACGCGATAGTCCTCCGGACGCTCGTTTCTGATTTTAATGTTCAGCATTCCCGCGATCTCAAATCCGACCGAAAGAAATCTGTCGGCAGTGATATTCTCGGAAAAGGTTCTTGAAAACACTTTTGAGCATATCTCGGATATTCTTTTGGCATTGTCGTGTTCGCAAATAAGCTGCGCTATCTCCTCCGACTCGGAATCATACTCGTCCGGCGGCGCGTAACACGCAAGCAGCCCGCAAACGTCCGCTCTGTCAATCGCCCTTTTTACAATAGAATAATCAATCATATCAATTAAAGTAAACCAGCTCGCTGTCCGCCTTCTCGGTCGGGAGTATGCTGTCCGCGAGTATCACGGGTCCCATTCCCTTATAGCATTGCTGCTTCTCGGCGATGACGTTCCCCGTGACTTCAACCCAATCGCCGTCCTTGAACTTTGCTTCGTCGGGCGATTTTACGAGAATACCGACAACTTGAATGTCATCGGCGCAGCACGTCATAGCGCGGCGCGAAATAACAAAATAGCTCTTCGGGATATTCGAAGCCCTGAACACCATTCCGCGCACATGGACGTTTTTGCCCTTATAGCGCGGCGCGTTGCTCATAATGTCGATATACCAAAGCCCGAAGTCGTCGTGAACTATCTCGATAGGATCGGCGTTAACGTCATACGGCATTTCGTCGTCGCCCTGGAAGCCCTGCTCCACCTCGCCGTTTACGTACTCGAACATCATATCAATGCGCGGGTTGAGCGCCTTCACGGCGCGGCGCAGGCGCTTTTTGTCGACCTTGCCGGGCTCACAGCGGTTAAAGATAATAATATCCGAAACAGCAATATCATCGGAAATAAGCTGCCGCATATTGTTCATATACATATCAAACGTCTGATAGTTCACGAACATAAATATCTGGTAGAATATCCAGTCCTTCGGCGCCTTCAGCGCCATATCGCGCAGGCTCCACATTCCGTTGTACTCCAGCATAATGCGGCTGGGCTTATGTTTTTCCACAAGAGAGTTAAGCTTCTCCGGACAAAAATCCTCCTCGTCCTCGATAAACTCCACGACGGATTTTGAAGCCTTGATTATGCGCTCGTCGAACTCGATCTCGCCCTGCTCGCAAGCGATAACAAGCGTTTTCTCGCCGCGGCTGAACTGCTTGTCGTTCAAAGTCTCCAAAATGAATGAGGTCTTTCCACTTTCAAGAAAGCCTGTCATTAAATAAACGGGTAACTCCATATTTTACACCCCAAACAAAGCTTTTATCTTATCCTCTTCGAGCTTCGACCCGATAACGCACATTCTGCCCGTGACATCTGCCGAGCCCGTTCTTACCTCGAACTCCTCCGGAACGAAATCGAAGTGATACCACACGCCGTCCGCGCCCGCGACAATTCCCTTCGCGCGGAGAACCATTCCAAACTCCTCACCCGAGAGCTTCCCGAGCGCGGTTTCGAGCTCCTCCTTTGTGAACTTCTTCGCCGTCTCAACGCCGATAGAGCTGAACACCTCGTCCGCGTGGTGGTGATGCTCATGATCGTGGTCGTGATGGCAGCACTCGCCGTCATGGTGGTGATGCTCGTGCTCGTGATCATGGTCGTGGTGGCAGCACTCGCCGTCGTGGTGGTGATGATGCTCGTGCTCCTCATCATGATCGTGATGATGCGAATGACCGCAAACCGGGCAGATGTCCTCGTCCTTCAAAAGCTCGTCGGCGAATTTGTTTTCGGTCTCCATTGCCGCGAGAATCTGCGCGCCGCTGATGTCGTCCCAGTTGGTCGTGACGATAGTCGCGTGCTTGTTCAGCTCGCGTATCATCGCGACAGCCTCCGCGAGCTTGTCCTCCGAGAGCTTCTGTGTACGCGAAAGCACGATAGTTTTCGCGGTCTCGACCTGGTTCTTGTAGAACTCGCCGAAATTCTTCATATACATCTTGATTTTCGAAGCGTCCGCGACAGTCGTGTAGCTGTTGAGCGTGATTTTATCGCTGCCGATGTTCATAACCGCCTTGATAACGTCCGAGAGCTTACCGACACCCGACGGCTCGATAAGAATTCTGTCGGGCGAGAACTCGTCAAGCACCTTTTCAAGCGCCTTGCCGAAATCCCCGACCAGCGAGCAGCAAATGCAGCCCTGATTCATTTCGGTGATCTCAATGCCCGCGTCCTTCATAAAGCCGCCGTCGATGCCGATCTCGCCGAACTCGTTTTCGATAAGCACAAGCTTCTCGCCGTTGTAGCCCTCTTTAAGAAGCTTTTTTATAAGCGTGGTTTTACCCGCACCCAAAAATCCCGAAAATACATCTATCTTTGTCATTTTTAAACCCTCTTTCTGAAAATAGTGATATTAACCACATCTTATATTGTAGCACATTTCTTGAAAATAGTCAAGGTCTTGTAGGATAATTTTCACCCGTGAGGGGCATTTCCTCAAAAACAATTGCGCAAAAGTTTTCTTTTACGCAGTTGTCATTGCTTTAGGTATTTATCCTAAGCATATCCCCCGCCGTTGGCGGGGGATATGCAATTTAATCTGCTTAATCCAGCTTGTGTCCGCAATACGGACAGAATTTCTTTTCGTCCTCGGCTTCCTTGGCATTGGATTTCTCCGCGGCTTCCCTTTCGGCGTTTTGGCGAGTAATCTGCTCCGAAAAGCCCGCCGTGATGATACCTGTCGGCACGGCGATAAGCGCGATACCGAGTATCGCGATTATGCTGCCCATTACCCGCCCTATCACCGTTATCGGATGCACATCGCCGTAGCCCACCGTCGTCACCGTGACGATAGCCCACCAAAGTCCCGAAAACGCGTTTTCAAACACCTCGGGCTGCGCCTCGTGCTCCGCGTCGTACATCAGCACGGCGGAGATCAGCATCAGAAAGGCAACGACAAGCATTGAAGAAATAAGCTGGCTCGCTTTTTTCTTGAACACATCGGCAATATCCCGCAGCGCGTGAGTGTAACGGTTGAGCTTGAACGCCCGCAAAAGCCGCAAAACGCGCAGCATACGAAGCACCATAAAGTTCGCCGAAATCACCGAAATGTAGCTCGGCAAAAGCGAAACAAGATCGATAATCGCAGTGAATGTTACCATAAACCGCAGCCGCGCCAAAACAGGCGGCAAGTTCGGATATTTCAAGTCCGCCGACCATATTCTCAAAAGATATTCAACGCTGAAGATCACGACAGACACGATCTCGATCGTGTTGCCGATTTTCACCGCAAGCACGGGCAGCTCAAACGTGTCGGCGATGATAAGCGAGACGTTAATCAAAATCAGCGTCATCAGAGCGATGTCGACAACGCGGCTTGCCGTGTCGTTCGGGCGGGCGACCTCCAGGATCTCATACGTTCGGAGCTTTATCTTTTTGTACATTTTCATCACCTTTCTTAACTATTAAAGATAACGTACCAAAATCTTAAACTCCGTTTCGTTGAAAACATCTTTAATCACCTTTTGAACTTCTGTCCAATCGAGCTTATCAAGTCCGCAGCCGATCTTCGGCATAGCAAGCCTTTGCATCCTCATTTCAAGAGCCTGTTCGCGAAAATTCTCCAATGCTTGCCGAAGCGTTTCAAGCGTTGGCTTGTGAAAATAGCGCTCTTTTGTTACCAGATTTCCGACAACGGTGCCGTTGGTTTCTGTTATCAGGCAGTATCCCCTGCCCTGCCATTGCTTCGGATATTTCTCGCAGAGCTGCTTTTTTACGCCCATTTTCGCGAACGCCTTCGCTATCCCCGCGCCGAGAGCGAAATCCGAGCTTATGCAATGGCAAAGCGCATAATTTGAGAGTATCTCCTCGGCGAACAGATCCCCTTTTTCCTCATTAAACGTCATAACGCCTCAAAGCTCCTAAGAATATTCAAGCCCGTTTCCCCGCTCTTTTCGGGGTGGAACTGCGCGCCGAAAACGTTCCCGTTCTGCACGAGCGCGGGGACCTTAGCGCCGTAGTCGCAGTATGCCGCGACGTTTTCCGAGAGGCATTCCGCCGCGAACGAGTGAACGAAATAAACATACTCGCCGTTTTTCACGTTATCTAAAAGCCTACAAGGCTCGTTGAATTCCAGAGAATTCCAGCCCATATGCGGCACGTCAAGCCCTTTCGGAGTCATCAGCTTGACAGAGCCCTTAATCAGCCCCAGCCCATCCGTTTCCGTGAACTCATAGCCCTTTTCAAACAACATCTGCATACCCAGGCAGATACCGAGCAGAGGCTTTTTGTTTGCCTCCTCCTTGATAACGCCGATAAGCCCGCTTTCGGAGAGTTTTTTCATAGCGTCCGGGAACGCGCCGACTCCGGGGAGTATCAGCTTGTCCGCCGCTCGCAGGTCGTCCGCCGAGGCGGTTATTTGGTTTTCAAAGCCGAGAAAGTCCAGCGCGTTTTTCACGCTGAACAGATTTCCCGCACCGTAGTCAATAATTGCTATCATCTGTTTGACCTTTCGTTAGTACTCAAAACAAAACATCTTACTGTATTTATCCAGTGTGTTGTTGATTTCGGCGGCACATTCCCGCAGCCTATGATATTCCGCTTTCGGAAACTGTCCCCAGTGCTTTTCATACAGCCGCAGACCGTTTCCTTTTTCGTACAGAGAAAATTCAACAAGAATATCGTCCAGAAGATGCTTTATCTCAAAAGTGTTTTTGTAATCAAGCGTTTTTTCCTCAAGAGCAAGCTCCGCACCGTTGTATGGCAAATCAAGCGAGTCTTTTTCGGCGGTGAATATCTCAACCGCGATTTTTCCGTCCTCAAGCACGAGCCGAAGAATGGACGCGCCCGGCTCGTCCTGCCAGCAGAGCCACTCCTCGGTGGATTTTTCCTCGAGAATATCCGCTAAAGCAACAAGAAAATTCGTTGGGGCTTCGCATCCCAGATAATCCGAATTTGTCAGCCAGCCCTGATTTTCGGCGTGCGGCGTAAAGCAGACCTGAAACCACCCGTAGTGAATTTCGTGTATCTCAAACGTGTTCATCGAAAATTTCCTTCCAATGCAGCTTGATATGCTCCATAATATGCCCGATATTGCCCTCGCCCGCATATTGCGTCATATCAAAGAAATCGCAGTCGGCGCTTATCCACAACAGCGGGTTTTTCTCCTCGCGGAGCGTGACCTCGCACTTCAAACCGCCCGCGTACACCTCAACGTACTCATCGCAAAGCGGATAGGTAAAATCCATTAGATGAACGATTCGGATATCCTCTTTCGTGATGCCTGTTTCCTCGTACAATTCGCGGTATGCCGCCGCATAGCCGTCCTCGCCGCTTTCGATCTTCCCGCCGACCATATTCAGCAAGCCCTTGTACGGGTCCTTGGCGCGGCGGCACATCAGCATTTTGCTTTTGTCCGGCGAAAAAACGGCGATTACGTTATAGCCCCGCATTACAGCGCGCCCTTTGTAGAGATTGCGCCGCCGCTCGAATTCGGGCGGGTCGCCGCTTTAAGAGCATACGCGAGCGCCTTGAACAGCGCCTCTATCTTGTGGTGATCGTTCGAGCCGTACTCCACGCGCAAATGAAGCGTTATTCCCGCGTTGAACGCGAACGCCCGCATAAACTCCTCGGTAAGGCAGGTGTCAAACTCCCCCACCCTTTCGTTCTCAAACTCCGCGTTGAACACCAAAAACGGTCTCGCGCTGATGTCGAGCGAGCAGAACCCGAGGCTCTCGTCCATCGGGATAAACGCCGAGCCGTAGCGCATAATTCCGCTCTTGTCGCCAAGCGCCTTAGCGAACGCCTGCCCGAGAACTATTCCCACGTCCTCGGTGGTGTGGTGACCGTCAACGTACAAATCGCCCTTACAGAACACGTCAAGCCCGAACCCGCCGTGAACGCCGAGCGCCGTAAGCATATGGTCGAGGAAGCCTATCCCCGTTTTTATGTTGACTTCGCCGCCGTCAAGGTTCAATTCTACGGCAATTTCCGTTTCCTTTGTACTGCGTGAAATTTCTGCTGTCCTTGCCATAATTTTCTCCTTATATCCACCACTCGGGAGTGAGCTCCCCAAGCGTAACGATTTTTCCTTGCTCGTAATCGAGCATTATCTCAACGTCCTTATAGCTGTCGGGCATAAGCTGCACCATAAGCTCCCTGCACGCGCCGCACGGCGCTCCGTTTCTTCCGTCGCTCATAACGCAAAGCACGCGGCGCAGCTCGTTTTCGCCGTTCGTCAGCATATTGAAGATCGCGTTTCGCTCCGCGCAGATACCAAGCGTGCAGCAGGCGTCAACGCACACACCCGTGTATATCCTGCCCGATTTGGACTGCACCGCCGCCGAAACCTCTCCCGCCGTAACATATTCCGATATTTTACGGGGAGCTATCACGGCTTTCGCCGCATTATACAGCTCTTCCCACACCTTGTCCATTGTTCTCGCCCCGCTGATTTCACACTATAAATTATACGTTCAAAAATAACCTTAATGGTTGTGCCAATCACACGACGTAAAATTCTCGTCGAACCTGTCATATGCGCACTCGTAAAGCATCGCGCCCCACTTGTCGGAAAACTGAAACGAGATAAACCTGCCGTCGAGGGTCATTCCCTCCTGCTCAATGCTCCGATACAAGCCGTCGAAGTTGAACATCGGAAACCACTCGCGGAGCTTCGCCTCAAAATCCACGCGCTCCCGGGTGCCGTTGTTCGGGCGCTCGTCAAAATAATCGCTGAAATCGAACACCTTGCTGTTGACATAAGGATCATCGTCAAGGTCTTCCGTGTCAAACCCCTCTGCGACTGCTTCCTCTATCTCCCTGAACTCAAAGCCGCAAGCCTCTAAATTCCAGAACAGATGAAACAGCAGGTTGTCGTTGATCTCTTTAACGTGCTCGGCAGCTTCCTTTTCCTTTTGATTGTAGTATTCCGCAAGCCCATTGGCTATCGAGTTTCCGTCGCGCGGCTTGTCCTTTAAGTACGGAAAAAGCGGCTTCATTCTGAACGAATTCTCGTTGTCAAGCTCCTTGAGAACATAGTCAAGCGTCGGGTGAACGGTAATGCTTTCGTCCTCAAAGGCTTCGTTTACATAAGTGCCCGCAAGCCCCATAGTAAACGAGCCTTTGGCAAGGAATTTTCCGCCGCGGCAGATTATCTCAACCATTATTATCTCCTTACCCCATTTGCCCGAATATCAACGCCGCCACAAATCCCAAAACCCCAAGCACCAAAAGCACTTGGATAAGAACCGTTATGAAGTGCAGATCTTTTGAAATTCTCATCAGGACAAAAAGCTGTTCATTGTCGGGTGTTGCGTTTAAAGTCCCGCGGCAGAAAGCTCTGTTGCCTTTCGCGTCCATATTCTCTGTCGCATAAATATCGTCGGGGAGCGATTCGCCGTTTTTCATCATCTCCGCGAACTTTCGATTTTCCTCCGCCGAGCAGTCCTTAAGGCTCAGTAAACCAACATCCGCTTTCAGTTGATTAAGATTATACTTTGCCAAAATTTAACCCTCCTTGCGCACCTTTATGGAATTAGCGTGCGCCGTAAGCTGCTCGCGCTCGGCAATCAGAATAATATCGTCCGCCGCGTCAAGAAGCGCGTCCTTTGTGTAGTAAATGTAGCTCGAACGCTTGATAAAGCTGTCAACTCCGAGCGGCGAATAAAACCGCGCCGTGCCGCTTGTCGGGAGAACGTGGTTGGGTCCCGCGTAGTAGTCGCCAAGCGGCTCCGGAGAATACGCGCCAAGGAACAGCGAGCCCACATTGTCGAGCTTTCCGATATATTCAAGCGGATTTTCCGCGACGACCTCGCAGTGCTCGGGAGCTATCGTGTTCGCTATTTCGATCGCGTAGTCCATATCATCGCAGACGATTATGCCGCCATAGTTATCAAGCGACGCGTCGATTATTTCACGGCGCGAGAGAGCCGCCTTCTGGCGCTCGATCTCAGCTTGCGTTTTCTCCGCGACTTCCATGCTTGTCGTCACCATGATAGCCGAAGCCAGCTTGTCATGCTCCGCCTGCGACATCAAGTCCGCGGCTAGATATTTCGGGTCGGCGGTCTCGTCGGAAATTACAAGAATTTCACTCGGTCCCGCGACCATATCAATGTCAACCGTGCCGTAAACGAGCTTCTTCGCGGTCGCGACAAAGATATTGCCCGGTCCGACGATTTTAGAACCGCGCGGGAGCTCCTCCGTGCCGAAAGCCAGCGCCGCTATTGCCTGCGCGCCACCCGCGAGATAAATGCTGTCAACTCCGCAAAGCGCCGCCGCTACGAGTATGTCCTTGTTCACCGAGCCGTCCTTCAGCGGCGGCGTTACCATAACGACCTCTTTTACACCCGCGATCTTCGCGGGAATGGCGTTCATCAACACGGACGACGGATATGCCGCCGTGCCGCCGGGAACGTAAAGCCCCACCTTATCCAGCCCGCGCACGCGCTGCCCCAAGATAACGCCGTTTTCCTCGGTTACGGCAAAGCCCTCGCGCTTCTGGCGGGTGTGGAACGCCGTGATGTTCTCTACCGCATTCAGCATCGCCTCCACAAAATCGGGCGACTTCTCGTTCGCCTCGGTGAGCGCGTCCTGAATTGCCTCGTCGGGAACGCGGTAATACTGCGCGTTCGGGCAGTCGAACTTCGCGGTGTATTCCTTAACGGCTTTGTCGCCGTTCTGCTTAACGTCATCAAGAATAGCCTTGACGGTCTTTTCGACCTCGGCGTTTACCTCGCCGGCTCTCTTTTCAACCTCGGCGAGGAATTTCTTCTCGTCGCCGTTTGCTTTAATTATCTTTATCATTTCAAATTCTCCTTATTTCAACTTGCAGCTTCCGCACCGGCAAACCGCTGCGCGGTTTGCCTAGCACGCCGGTGCTGTTCAGCTTCGCTGCACAGCACCGGCTATTGCGGAAGCTGTGCAGTTATTAGCTTAACGATTTCGGTAACGCGCTCCTGCTTGAGCTTCATGCTTACGGTATTGACGATGAGCCGCGCCGAAATGGGCGCAACGTCCTCGAAAACCTCCAAGCCGTTTTCCTTGAGCGTCGTTCCCGTTTCAACGATATCGACAATTCCGTCCGAAAGCCCGACCAGCGGAGCGAGTTCCACCGAGCCTTCGATTTTTACAATATCAACGTCAATGCCCTTTGACTCAAAGAAATTTCTTGTGACCTCGGGGTATTTTGTCGCGACGGTTTTCACGCCATAGCCGTCGTAAAAATTATTGCCCTTCTTGACGGCAAGCGCGAATTTGCACTTCCCGAAGCCCAGATCAAGTACCTCGAAAAAGCGCCCGCCGTGCTCCATAATCGTGTCCTTGCCGACAACTCCCAGATCGCACACGCCGTGCTCAACATAAGTAATAACGTCCGCCGCCTTTGCGAGAACCACTTCAATGTCCTCGCCGGGAATAGACAAAATCAGCTTCCTGCCCTTGTTGCGGAGCTCGAAAACATCGTAGCCTATCCTTTCAAGCAGCTCGACCGCCTTGTCCTCGATGCGCCCCTTGGTGAGAGCAATTCTTACCTTTCTGTTTTCCATTGCTCACACCTCCTCGGACGTTATTGCGCCGTCTGCTTTTACAAAATCAATTCGGGAAATTCCGTGCGCCTTGGCGTATTTTGCCGCGCATTTCGGACACTCGCCGAGGAAATTGTAAACGGATCTCCCGTCGGAGATAAGCTTTTCGCAATGCTTTAAAGCCGCGATTTCCGCGCCCGCTTCTCCGAAAACAAGCACGTCAACTTTTTTTAACAATTGAGTTTTCGCTTTCCGCAGGAAAACCTTAGCAGCCGCCTCGACGTTCACCGCGAACCCTACCGCGCCCGCTTCCCTACCAAAATCGCCGAGAAGCGTGTCGTAACGCCCGCCCGAAAGCGCG
This sequence comes from Oscillospiraceae bacterium, assembly GCA_029062865.1. Classification (GTDB taxonomy): domain Bacteria; phylum Bacillota; class Clostridia; order Oscillospirales; family Ruminococcaceae; genus CAG-115. The sequence goes on along the minus strand of JAIDPG010000370.1, from coordinate 3,245 downwards.
GGCTGACCGTAGCCCTCGACATAGCCGCGGAACATCAGCCCCGTGTAGTAGTTTCTCTTGTGAACAAGCCCCAGATCCACGCGGATCTTTTCTGCGGGAATTATTTCGGATAGCTCCTTGCAGAGCTTTTCCTGCCTTACGAGCTTTGCCTCGAGAACCTCTCCCTTAAGAAATTCGCGTGCCTTGTCAAATACTTCCATGCCGCCGAACAGCCTCGGGAGCGCCTTAAGCGCCTTTTCGGCGGGCTTGTCCGCGTCCATCAGGGCGCTGTCCAGCATCGGATAGTCCTTGGTCTCAATCCAACCGTGAATATTTTCCACAAACTGCTCGTCAAAATCGCAGCTTGCTATAAGCTCGCGGAAAATGCCGCTGTCGCCTATTTCGAGCCTGTAATCCTCGTCGCAAGCCGCAAGAGCCTTCGCGGCAAGCACAAGCGCCTCATAGTCCGCGGCTTCGCTGTTTCCGCCGATTATCTCAATGCCGCTTTGGGCAATTTCGTCGTCACGCCCGCTGTCCTTGGGATTTACAAGAAAAATATTCTGGTCGTAGAACAGCTTTAACGGCAGCTCCTCACCGCGGAGCCGTGTTGCCGCAACTCTCGCTATAGGCATTGTGTTGTCCGGGCGGAGCACCATAAGGCGGTTCTTCCCGTCAACGAGCTTGTACATATTCTCCTGCGGGAAATACGGCGTTTTTCCGTTGAACACGTCGAAAAACTCCAGCCCCGGCGTTATCACCTCGGAATAGCCGTAGCTCTTGAAAATATCCGTGACGCGCTCCGAGATCTCGCGCTTTGCCGCGCATTCCTCAAATAGCAGATCCCGCGTTCCCTCGGGAGTTAGAAGATCATTAGTTCTCAATGTTTCCGTTTCCTTTCATTTTGTTCGCATTTTGGACTTTTTGCGGTTTTCCCCACCTACGGCGGGGAAAACCGCAATTATGCTTAACTTTTATTCATTTCGCTTTAACTTGCTAATGTGGTAATGTGATAGCATATTACTATACTATAGTATCACAAAACCGCTTGTATGTCAAGTTTATCATAAAAAATCGGCGAAATCAACATTGTTATTCCACTAATATATAATCTAATTGTTGATTTTTCCGCTGCTTATAAATCAAACAGCGAATACTGCGCCGACTGGTGGAAGCCCGCGAAAACGCCCATATCCTTCAGCTTTTCGATAACAGAGCCGTTTACGCCGCTTATCTGCTGTATCTCGTCGATGCTGAGATCGTCGTCGGACTCTATTGCTTGTTTCAGCCGAATTGCCGCGCTTTCTCCGCAGCCCTGGACGATAACCAGCGGCAGGCGGATCTTTCCGTCCTCAACGCTGTATGCCGTTGCCTTTGACTTTCGCGCGTCTACGGGGAGGAGTTCGATGCCGCGGCAGGTGAGCTCCAGCGCGAGCTGAAGCGCTTCGATTTTACCCTCCTCCTTCGCCGTCGGCTTGGGGATAGCTTTAAGATCCGTAATGCGCTGCTTTATCGCCGCTTTGCCCTTTAGTATCGTTTCAGCCTCGAGATTATCGGTGTGCTTGATAAGCGTCGCGGCGTAGAATTCCGCGGGGTGATAGATCTTGAACCACGCGAGCTTTACAGCCGCCATAACATAAGCCGCCGCGTGCGCCTTCGGGAACATATACTTGATTTTCAAGCAGCTTTCGATATACCATTCGGGCACGTCGTGCTCCCTCATTGCCGCGTATATCTCATCGGTGAACTTCTTTTTTGCGTTGCCCTTTCGCGTTATCTCCATAATGTTAAACGCCATTGACGGGTCGAGACCCTTGTGCATAAGGTAAACCATAATGCTGTCACGAGTTCCGATAACATCGCTGATAGTACACGTTCCGTTCAGGATAAGGTCCTTCGCGTTGCCAAGCCATACGTCCGTGCCGTGAGACAATCCCGAGATCTGCAATAAATCGGAAAAGTTTTTCGGCTGCGCATCGATAAGCATCTGCATACCGAATTCCGTGCCCGACTCGGGAATTCCCCACGTGCCGCACGGAACGCCGATGTCGTCCTTAGTAAGTCCTATCGGCTCCGTTGACGTGTAGAGCTTATACACCTGCGGATCGGACGTCGGAACGTCCGCGATTTTAATGCCCGTCATATTTTCGAGATGCTTGTAAAGCGTCGGAACATCGTGCCCGAGCTCGTCCAGCTTCAAAATCGTATCGTGAAGCGCGTGGAAGTCGAAGTGCGTTGTTATAACGTCCTCCTCGGTCTTGTCGGCGGGGTGCTGAACGGGGGTGAAGTCGTAAACCTCATAGTCGTTCGGCACAACTACCATTCCGCCGGGGTGCTGGGATGTCGTGCGCTTTACGCCCGTGCATCCGATGGCAAGGCGCTCGATCTCGGCGTTTGAGTACACCAGGCCGCGCTCCTCGCAGTATTTCTTTACAAAGCCGTATGCCGTCTTATCCTGAACGCCCGAAATAGTTCCCGCTTTGAATACGTGATCCTTTCCGAACAATTCCTCGGTGTATCTGTGAACCTTTGACTGAACCTCGCCGGAGAAGTTAAGGTCAATATCGGGAGATTTGTCGCCCTTAAAGCCGAGGAACGTTTCAAACGGAATATCGTGTCCGTCGCGGATAGTATCTGTGCCGCACTCTGGGCACGCCTTCGGCGGGAGATCAAATCCCGAGCCCACGGAGCCGTCCGTGATGAACTCGTTCCAACGGCACTTCGGACAACGATAATGAGGCGGCAAGGGATTTACCTCCGAAATTCCCGACATAATAGCTACAAACGACGAGCCGACCGACCCTCGCGAGCCCACAAGATACCCGTTGTCCTCCGAGAATTTTACCAGCTTCTGCGCTATCATATAAAGCACAGAGAAACCGTATTTTATGATCGCGTCAAGCTCTTTTTTCAGTCGCGCCTCAACAAGCTCCGGGATTTTGTCTTGATAGCCGTACCAAGCCATTGCTCTGTCCCAGCAAAGCTTTTGAAGCTCCTCCTCCGCGCCGGGCAGCGACGGGGTGAACGTCCCCTTCGGAATAGGACGCAAATCTTTGTTGCTGTCTATCATATCCGCGATAGCGTTTGTGTTTGTAACAACCACTTCAAACGCCTTCTCCTCGCCGAGATACTTGAACTCCTCAAGCATTTCATCGGTCGTACGGAAAAACAACGGCGCTTGATTGTCCGCGTCCTTATAGCCCTGCCCCGCTTGGAGAATTTTTCGATACACTCCGTCCTCGGGGTCTTTGAAATGCACGTCGCAGGTC
>JAIDPG010000037.1 GCA_029062865.1 Oscillospiraceae bacterium | reverse complement strand
ACTGGGGAAAGGGAGCGCGAGGGGAAACCCCGAAGGGGTGTCCCCTCGCAAACCCGACGCAACATAATAAAAAAGTTAGTCAAATCCGCCTTGAACAGCCAACTGAGCAAATCAAAAGCCCTCACGGCAAGAACTAGGCAATTTCTATCCCATGCGGCACGGGAGCGGTGTTCAAATAAAAAAACGCAAATTTAAATTTTTATAAAGGGTGATTAGTTTGAGTTATTTAGAAAAGATCCGCAACTTCTGCATAATCGCGCATATAGATCACGGAAAGTCCACGCTCGCGGACAGAATTCTTGAGCAGACGGAAACGGTCGCAAAGCGCGATATGGAGGACCAGCTGCTTGATAATATGGACATCGAGCGCGAGCGCGGTATAACGATAAAGGCGCGCGCCGTGCGGCTTAAATACAAGGCGGACGACGGCGAGGAGTATATTTTCAATCTTATTGACACGCCCGGTCACGTCGATTTCAATTACGAGGTCTCTCGGTCGCTTGTGGCTTGCGAGGGCGCGATCCTCATCGTCGACGCTTCGCAGGGGATCGAGGCGCAGACTTTAGCGAACACGTATCTCGCTGTGGAGAACGATCTGGAGGTCGTTCCCGTCGTGAACAAAATAGACCTCCCGAGCGCAAGACCGCAGGAGGTCAAGGAGGAGATCGAGAACGTCATCGGGATAGAAGCGCTTGACGCGCCCGAAATCTCCGCGAAAATGGGCACGAATATCCGCGCGGTTATGGAGGAGATCGTCAAGAAAATCCCCGCGCCGAACGGCGACAAAACCGCGCCGCTGAAGGCACTGATTTTCGACAGCTATTACGATTCCTACAAGGGCGTAATCGTTTACGCCCGCGTAAAAGAGGGCAGCATAAAGCCCGGTGACAAGATAAGAATGATGGCAAGCGGCGCGGAGTTCACAACCGTCGAGGTCGGCTATATGGGCGCTACGGAGCTTGTTCCGTGCTCCGAGCTGAATGCCGGCGAGGTCGGCTACATCGCGGCTTCTATCAAGTCCATCGGCGATACCAAGGTCGGCGACACGGTGACGAACGCCGCCGCCCCTGCGGACGAGCCCCTGGCGGGCTACCGCGACGTAAACCCTATGGTTTTCAGCGGAATTTACCCCGCCGACGGCGCGAAATATCCCGACCTGCGCGAGGCGCTTGAAAAGCTGCAATTAAACGACGCGTCGCTGTCGTTTGAGCCCGAAAGCTCCGTCGCGCTGGGATTCGGCTTCCGCTGCGGTTTTTTGGGACTTCTTCACATGGACGTCGTGCAGGAGCGCATCGAGCGCGAGTACGACCTCGACATAATCACGACCGCCCCGTCCGTTGTCTATAAAATAGAGCTCACCGACGGCGAGGTGAAGATGATAGACAACCCGTTCAATTACCCCGATACGACGCTTATCAAGCAAGCCTACGAGCCGATGGTGAACGCGCACGTTTACGCGCCGTCGGATTACGTCGGGAATATAATGGAGCTTTGCCAGAACCGCCGCGGCGTGTTCAAGGATATGCAGTATATCGACGCGACGCGCGTTGACTTGCATTACGAGCTCCCGCTGAACGAGATAGTCTACGATTTCTTTGACGCGCTGAAATCCCGCACGCGCGGCTACGCGAGCTACGACTACGAGCTTATGGGCTTTGCGCCGTCAAAGCTTGTGAAGCTGGATATAATGCTCAACGGCGAGGTGATAGACGCGCTGTCGTTCATCGTCCACGCCGACAGCGCCTACGCCAGAGCGCGCAAAATGGCGGAGAAGCTCAAGGAGCACATTCCGCGGCAGCTGTTCGAGATCCCGATACAAGCCTGCGTCGGCGGGAAAATAATCGCGCGCGAGACGATAAAAGCCCTCCGCAAGGACGTTTTGGCGAAGTGCTACGGCGGCGATATTACAAGAAAGAAAAAGCTCCTCGAAAAGCAAAAGGAGGGCAAAAAGCGCATGCGCCGCTTCGGCACGGTGGAGGTTCCGCAGGAGGCGTTTATGGCGGTGCTGAAATTAGATGAGGAATAACATAAGGATAGCCTCGCGCGGCGTTATTTTTGTTGGTGATAAGCTCCTGCTTATCCGTTATCACGACAACGACGGAGAATTTTACGTCTGCGTCGGCGGAGGACAGAACGCCGGAGAAAGAATGCACGAAAATCTTCGCCGCGAATGCCGTGAGGAGATAGGCTGCGAGGTGGAGATAGGCGAAATGCTCTTTACCCGCGAGGTGAGGTTTATAAACGATAATAATGTGCCGACACATCAGATCGAGCATTATTTCTCGTGCGGATTAGCCGAGGGCGAGCGTATCCGCGAGGGAGAGCAGCCCGACCGCACGGCGGACGGCTATGTTCTTGTAACGTTAAACGAGCTTAAAAAGCTTCGGGTTTTTCCGTCAAGGCTGGCGGAGCTCATCGAAAACGGATTTTCCGAAAGGTATATCTGCGAATTATGACAGGTATCTGATACAAATCTGACGCTGCCGACGACTTAAGAGTAGAACAG
>JAIDPG010000369.1 GCA_029062865.1 Oscillospiraceae bacterium | reverse complement strand
TGTCCGCGGCGGTCGACGGGATAAAAACGGCGGTTTCTATAATGGAAAGATTTGACGCAAGTCGTTCTTGAATAAAACTGAAGCGCGGAGCGAAAGCTCCGCGTTTGGTTATATTGCCCAAAAGCTCTCCCCAATTCACATAATTTTTCACTTGTCCTTTAGTCTAAAGTGCCGAAATTGTAAAATTCGTATAATACTTTTCAAGAAACGCTTGAATTTTTGTTAAATTAGTGATAAAATATAATAAGATAGAAATATATTGGGGAAGATCTCGAAAGGGGTCCTATTTTAGAATGAAACTTGCTGTTATATTGTTAAGTGTGCTTTTGATCGTTATCGTGGGTGCGCTTGCTTTTGCTGTATATAAGATCGTTTCGATGAAGAAAGCCGCTTCGATGTCTCTTGACGTTGACGAGATGACTGGGCTTTTGAATCGCGACGGTTTTATGCGCGAGGGCAAACTGCTTTTGAGCCACATTCACTCCCACGCCGACGGTGAGGCGGCGATGATTGTTTTCGACGTTGACAAGTTGCGGCTTATCAACACGCTGTTCGGCACGGAGAGCGGCGACAACGTTGTATGCGCGTTCGCGGACGCGCTGAGGGAAATCGCCGGAAAGGGCGACGTTGTCGGGCGCGTTGACACGGACGACTTTGCGCTGCTGACTAAACTTCACGGCAGAAACGCCGATATGATCGCGGAGAGCTTCGCAAAGGTGCTTTCCGAGAAAATCCAGAACGACAAGCTGCACGAGCAGGTGAATTATTTCGCGGGTATCTGCCGCTACGACGGCGCGGATGATATTTACACGCTGTTCAACAAGGCGAATTTGTGCTTGCTTACTCACGGCGAAAATCAGCGCGTTTCAGAGTTCACCGCCGATATGGAAAGCCGTATGGTAGAGAACGAGATAATGCGCTCGGAGATGCTTGACGCGCTTGATAACGGGCAGTTCGAGCTGTACTACCAGCCGAAAGTCTCCTTCAAGACCGGCGAGATGATGGGCGTTGAGGCGCTTATCCGCTGGCATCACCCGGTAAAGGGATTTATTCCTCCATGCGATTTTATCCCGCTTGCGGAGCAGTTCGGGATTATCACGAAAATTGACGAGTGGGGACTTATGACTGCCTGCCGCCAAGGAAAGGCTTGGCACGACGCGGGGCTTCGCGATATCAAAATATCCGTAAATATGTCGCAGGCGCAGTTTGTAAGAACCGATGTATATTCAACGGTCGTACACGCGCTCGCCGAGACGGGCTTTGAGCCGTCCTGCCTCGAAATTGAAGTCACCGAGACAATGGCGATGACGGACGTTGAACACACTGTGGCGGTTCTCAACCGAATTCACGAGCTTGGCGTTCTGATCTCGATGGATGATTTCGGGACGGGGTACTCTTCCCTCGCATCGCTTAAGACGATACCGTTTGATGTGCTGAAGATCGACCGCAGCCTTGTTTGCGACGTAAACGACAACGACACCTCACGGCGCATTACAAGCGCGATCGTCGCGATGGGCAAGGCGCTTAAGATGATAGTCCTCGCGGAGGGCGTCGAGACCGACGAGCAGAGCAAGCTGCTGACCGACCTCGGCTGCGACCTCGCGCAAGGATATTACTACAGCAAGCCGCGCCCCGCAGATGACATCGCGAAGATACTTACAAGTCCGTCTCAATTTGATATGGCGATTTAAATTTTGAAAGCACCGCACGATATGATGATTGTGCGGTGTTTTTATTATAAGGAGGCTAATATGAAAATACCCGCTAAACTCAAGAAATATGAGGAATATCTAAAAAGCACCGAAAAATCTGCGATCGACATAAAGTTCAAGAGTATGGAGACTTTCCCGTGGGACAGCAAATGCGGCGGCTGCCCATACCTTGAAAAGGCGGAGGACTATCCGCGCGACAAGGACGGCAGACCGATGATGTTTCTCGCGCAGATAAATTTCGATGATATGCCGCCGTTGGAGGACTTCCCCAGGCATGGACTGCTGCAGTTTTATATCGGCGATGATGACTGCTTCGGGCTTGATTCGACGTGCAAAATCGTCTACATACCCGAATACAAAAAGGACAAGGACGCGCTGCTTAAGGAAAATCCCTTTGAAAATAATTATATGGGTTACACGCCGTTTACCGACGAGGGGAAAATGAAGTTTAAAGAAACCTCAATGCTTATTGGCACAGAAAGCGAGAAATTGTATGATATGTTCAGAAACAAGGTTACCGACGACGAATGGGACGCGCTTTACGATCTTTGCTATCCGGACGGCTGTCACATCGGCGGATACCCGCTTTTTGTGCAAAGCCCCCTGCCCTGCTATGATAACGGTGATACCGATGTTGTGCTGCTTCAGCTTGACTGCGACGACGAATGCGGGATAATGTTCGGCGATTCGGGCAACTGTGTTTTTCTGATCTCCAAGGAGGACTTGAAAAACAGGAATTTCGATAATGTGGTTTATGATTGGCAGTGCTGCTGATAAATTCCGGCACTCCGGCGTGAATTTTCGTTCTGGCATTCCTGCAAAAATATTGAAAATCCGGCGCTTTTCTCCAATAAAATGAAATGTTTTTGATCCAAAATTGCAATTTTGCTGAGTTTTTTTGTGCGATGTGCTGTAATCCGCGTTGATCATTCGCGATAATTTGTGAACTTTAGCAATAGACAAAACGGCAATTATCGACTATAATATAAGAGTAAGAAACAACGGCGTTTCGGTATGGGTGAGCTATACCAAAACGTCGTTTTTTGTTTTATCAGAAAAAACTCTATGGAGGACAGAACAATGGAATTTACGGCAACATTAGAGAAAAAGGACAGCTTTAACGTTGTGGAACAGTTCGGCGTGGACGTTTTCAACGAGGAAACGATGAAGCAGCGGCTGCCGAAGAACGTGTTTAAAACGCTGAAAAAGACTATCGCAGAGGGCAAGGAGCTTGACGTTTCCATCGCGGACGTGGTGGCTTCGGCGATGAAGGACTGGGCTATTGAGAAGGGCGCGACGCACTACACGCACTGGTTCCAGCCGATGACGGGAATTACCGCGGAGAAGCACGACAGCTTCATCTCTCCGATGGGCGACGGCACGGTTATTATGGAGTTTTCGGGCAAGGAGCTCGTAAAGGGCGAGCCCGATGCTTCGAGCTTCCCGTCGGGCGGCATCAGAGCGACGTTTGAGGCGAGAGGCTACACCGCTTGGGATCCTACGTCTTACGCGTTTGTAAAGGGCGGCTCGCTGTACATTCCGACGGCGTTCTATTCGTACTCGGGCGAGGCGCTCGACAAGAAAACTCCCCTGCTGCGCTCTATGGACGTTGTTTCCGACGCGGCGATAAAGATCCTGCGTCTTTTCGGCGACACAACGACAAAACGCGTTGTTGCTACCGTCGGCGCGGAGCAGGAGTACTTCCTCGTAAATAAGGATACATACAATCAGCGCAAGGATCTGATCTTCACGGGCAGAACGCTGTTCGGCGCGCCCGCGCCCAAAGGTCAGGAGCTTGAGGACCACTACTTCGGCACGATCAAGGACCGCGTCGCTTCTTATATGAAGGATCTCGACGAGCATATGTGGCGGCTTGGCATTACGTCAAAGACCAAGCACAACGAGGTCGCTCCGTCTCAGCACGAGAACGCGCCGATCTTTGCGCCCGCGAACCTCGCTACCGACCAGAACCAGCTTACTATGGAGCTTATGAAGAAGCTCGCACTTGACCACGATCTCGTTTGCCTGCTCCACGAGAAGCCCTTCGCGGGGATCAACGGCTCGGGCAAGCACGACAACTGGAGCCTTTCGACCGACGACGGGCAGAACCTGCTTGACCCCGGGCGCTCGCCGATGCAGAACGCGCAGTTTTTAACGTTCCTTGCGGCGATCATAAAGGCAGTTGACGAGTATTCCGACCTGCTTCGCCTGTCGGTTGCTTCTCCCGGAAACGACCACCGTCTCGGCGCGAACGAAGCGCCTCCCGCTATCATATCTATATTCCTCGGCGAGGAGCTTCAGGCGGTTGTTGACGCGCTTGTCGAGGGCAAGGAGTACACGGGTGCGGGCAAGCAGATGTTCAACGTCGGTGTTTCCTCCCTCCCCGAATTCCCGAAGGACAGCACGGACAGAAACAGAACGTCGCCGTTCGCGTTTACGGGCAACAAGTTCGAGTTCAGAATGGTGGGCTCGGCGCTTAATATCGCGGGTCCGAACACGATACTCAATACGATCGTCGCAAATTCACTTACCGAATTCGCGAGCGTGCTTGAGGGCGTTTCGGAGGATAAGTTCAACGAGACGCTGCACGATCTGCTTGTAAAGACGATCAAGGAGCACAAGCGCGTTATCTTCAACGGCAACGGCTACGGCGAAGAATGGCCTGTTGAAGCAGAAAAGCGTGGACTTCTGAACCTGAAATCAACCGTTGACGCTATCCCCTGCCTCACCGCCGAGAAGAACGTTGCGCTGTTCAAGAAGTTCGGCGTTTACAGCGAGGTTGAGCTCCACGCGCGCCAGGAGATATTGCTTGAGAATTACTCCAAGGTGATCAACATCGAGGCGCTTACCGCGGCGGATATGGCGAAAACGGAGATTCTCCCCGCGGTTATGAAGTTCGCGAAGGACGTTGCGGACATCGCAGCTTCCAAGAAAGCTATCGGCATTGAGCCTACGGTAGAGCTCGGCATCGCGGCAAAGGTGAACGACCTCACCAAAGCGCTCAGCGACAAGGCGTACACGCTTTCGGACAGCATTGTAAAGGCGCAGTCCATAACGGACGCGGAGCAGCAGGCGCGCTGCTATCACGACGAGGTGTTCTCCGAAATGCAGTCGCTGAGAGCGATTGCCGACGAGCTTGAAACGATAGTCGGCGAGACTTATTGGCCGTATCCGACTTATGATGAGCTGCTGTTTAACGTTTAAGGCAAACGAGACAAGAATTCCCCCGTCAACCGACGGGGGAATTTGTATTATATTCCGTAAAAAACTAACAACTATAAGCCCTTAGCAGCGGAAAGCGTAATGCCGTTCTCCCCCAAAGGTATCGCGTGATCAAGCCCGACGAACTTGCCGTTTTCCTGCCAGAGGACTTCCTTTACGAAGTTGTACTTTTCCGTATCCCAGGTCGAGAAATCGTCGAGGACTAAACCACCCGTGTCGCCGGAGTTCGCATTGTAGCACCAGAACGTATGGTTGAGGTGATATTCTCCGATGAGCTGACGCATACAGGTCATCCACTTTAGGTTGGGCTCGCGCATAAAGCCGCCCCACTCGCCGATAAGCAGCGGCGCGATGTTTTCTTTCTGGATATAAAGCCAGTTGTCCTGCCAGCAGTCGCGCAGGAGCGTGTTGTAGTTATATTCGCCCTTGAACCACGGCTGCTCGTAAACCGTCGGGCCGTAGTCGTGCGGGGAGTAAACAAGCTTGTTCTGATACTTGCCGAGGTTTACGGGATAGTCACGGACGCCGCGGAGATTTCCGCCCCACCAGTTGAAGTAGTAATCCTCCTCGTCCGTAGAGCTGTAGTTCCCTTTCTTCTTAGAGTAAATCTCCGTCCCCTCAACCATTATCAGCACGTTCGGGTTTTTTGCGAGGATCTTTGCCGCAGCCTGCTCCGCGGTGTATTTCCAGTTATTGGGAGCCTTGGAGTCGTTCCAGATAGCCGCGCCGCTGCCCTCGTAGGGCTTGCCGTGCGGCTCGTTTTTGATATCTATCGCGATTATCGTGTCGTTGTCCTTATAACGCTCCGCGAGCCATTCGAGAGCGTGATAATAATCGTCGACGCTCACCTTGTCGGTGTACCACAAATTCACGTTATGCCCCATCGCGTTCGTCTCGGCGCAGTGAATATCCGGCATTACCTTCATACCGTTCTCCTCGGCGAGCTTCAGGAAATAATCGAAGATCTGCAGGCTGTTCATATCGTTCAGCTCAGGATTATACGCGTTGTTGTAGTTAGCCTTCGGGTATTCCCCGCGCGACCATTGGTTGAGCAGCTCCGCGGAGATAGGCACGCGGATCAGATTGAAGCCGTGGTCTGCGATCCCTTTAATTGAGGAGCGCATATGGCTGTTCCACAAGCCGTCAAACGTGTTTGTGCCCGTGTTGTAGCCGAACCAGTTCACGCCCGTAAGCCACACCTGCTTGCCGTTTTTGTCAAGGATTTTATTGCCGTCCGTGTGGAGCCAGTCGTCGCCCTGGACTGCCTTGTCGCTTCGTTCAAGAAGCTCTAAAACGTCGTCGGTAGGCGCGGGGTCGTAGAGATTTTGGTCGCCGCCGTTCTGATTATTGCCGCCGCCTTGATTGTTATTGTTTCCGGAATTCCCGCCGCCGCTTGCCTCAACACCGTTTATCGAGACGTTTTCGGGCGGAATAAAAACGCTTGGTGAGCTGTAATTAAAGCCGATACCGATAGTTCCACCCGTGGGGACTTCGCCATTGTATTCGGCGTTAGTGATTGTAAGCATACCGCCGTCAACGGAAAAAACGCCGCTCCAGCCGCTTGTGATACTAAATCCCTCCGGCACGGGAAAGGTTATCGTCCACGAGGAAAGCGGCTTTCCGGTGTTGTTCGTGACGTTAAGCTCCACCGTGCCGCATTTATTGCCGCCGTCTTCCCAATTGTTGTTTGCGTTCCAGCTTACCGAAAAACCGCTTGTAATTCCCTGCTGCCCATCGGAGGATGTTTCTCCCTCGCCCGTATTACCGCCCTCGTCGTTCGACGAAACGCCGCTTTCGGAGTAGCTTGCGCCTTCATTTAACGAAGCGTTATTTGAAGTCCCGGATTTGCCCGAGCAGCCCGTAATTAACAGCAATATAGCGAGTACCGCAGCGGATTTTTTGATTTGTTTTTTCATAAGCGCTCTCCTCATTGCTTGTTATAGTAATCTATCCCGCGGTCGGGGTTGAAATACGTTCTGATGTAGCCGTCCGTCGAGACGATGACGAACTCGTTCGTCGCCTCAACGTAATAAACGTCGTCGCCGTCCTCCTTCTCGATCTTGTGGAGCACGTCGGGGTGATTCGGCACCGCCGCGGCGGCTTTTTCGTATTCCTCCGCCGACGCGAAGCCCATTTCCCTGCCGTGCTTTTCATAGTGCTGGTCAAGGAGCTTTTTGTTGCGGAATTTGTAGGAGGTCTGCTGAATAGCAGGCTCGGGCGAGCTCGAGACATCTATCGGCGAGCTTAAAGAGCTTGTAACGCTTGAGATTTCCGAAACGGGCTCGCTTGTCTCCGCGGAGCTGATTTGAGTGCTCGCTTCCGTTGAGACTACCGCGCTTTGAGAAGCAATCGGCGCGTTTACAACCGCCGCGGAGCTTACGGAGCTTTCGGGAGTTTCGCTTGTAAATCCCGAAATATCGCCGACGCGCCCCGTCAAATACAGAATAACAAATACGACGAACGCGATCGCCAAAACCGCAATAACAACGCCTCTGAGCACCTTTTGATTTTTATCGTTCATAATTCAAAAAATCCTCACCTTTTCTTCATTGTAAGCGAAATGCGCCCGCGCTTTTCGTCAACGTCCAGCACCCACACCTTGATGACCTCGCCGACCTTCAGGACTTCAAGCGGGTGCTTTATGCGGCGCTCGCTCATTTGCGAGATGTGCACTAAACCGTCCTCGTGAACGCCAACGTCCACAAACGCGCCGAAATCCACGATGTTGCGCACCGTGCCCATAAGCTCCATACCGGGCTTTAAGTCCTTTAGCTCCATAATGTCGCCGCTGCGCATAAGGGGCGGTGGGAGCTCGTCGCGCGGGTCTCTGCCCGGCTTTTCGAGTTCCTTAACTATATCGCGCAGCGTAGGAAGCCCCGCGCCCGTTTCCTCGGCGATCTTATTCAGACCGACATTTTCCACCTTTGCGCGGACGATCTCGCCCTTGCCAAGCTCCTCGGAGGTTATCCCGCACTTGTCGAGAAGCGTCGCCGCGGCTTTGTAGCTTTCCGGGTGAATTCCCGTATTGTCGAGCGCGTTTTTGCCGCCGGGAACTCTCAGAAATCCCGCGCACTGCTCAAACGCTTTCGCGCCGAGCTTGCTTACTTTCAGAAGCTGCTTTCTGTCGGTGAACGCGCCGTTCTCCTCGCGATAAGCGACGATGTTCTTCGCGACGGTGCTGTTGATGCCCGAAATATACGACAGCAGCGAATACGACGCGGTGTTGAGATCCACGCCGACGGAGTTTACGCAGTCCTCGACAACGCCCTTGAGTGCCTCATCCATGCGCGACTTTGGCATATCATGCTGATATTGCCCCACTCCGATAGCCTTGGGGTCGATTTTGACAAGCTCCGCCAACGGGTCCTGAAGCCGCCGCGCGATCGACACCGCCGAGCGCAGGCTTACGTCATACTCGGGGAACTCCTCCGCGGCGAGCTTTGACGCGGAATATACCGAAGCGCCCGCCTCGGACACAACCATATACGAAACCTTTTGCGGGATTGCTTTGATAAGCTCCGCCGTGAACTGCTCCGTCTCGCGCGATGCCGTGCCGTTGCCTATCGCGATCGTCGAAACGTGGTGCTTTTCTATCGCCCTTGAAACTACCTGCTTTGCCTTTTCCGCCTCGCCCTTAGAGCGCGTGATGTAGATTATAAACGTGTCGAGCACCTTGCCCGTGCTGTCAACGACCGCGCATTTGCAGCCGTGCGCGTAGCCGGGATCGAGCCCGAGCGTCACGGTGTTCTTTACAGGAGGTGCCATAAGCAGCTGCCGCAGATTTGACGCGAAAACCTTTATCGCGCCCTCTTGAGCAGTTTGCGAAAGCTCCGCGCGCACTTCCCTTTCTACCGACGGGAAAATCAGGCGCTTGTAGCTGTCCTCGCACGCCGCGCGGACGAGCTTTCCGCACTCGGAGTTGTTCTCGGTGAACTCGCGGACGCACATACTTTCACCCTCGCCCTCCGGCAAATCAACGGCAACCTTAAGCTGACCCTCCTTTTCGCCGCGGTCGAGCGCCAGGGTCTGATGCCCCGCGAGTCTCCCGACCGAGCCGCTGAACTCGAAATAGTTTTTGTAGACCTCGTTGGAATCCTCTGCAGCGGCTGTTGACTTAATCGTGCCCTTGCGGAAGATAAGCCTGCGAAGCTTTTTGCGGAGCTCGGCGCTGTCCGAAAGGTCCTCCGCGATAATATCCATTGCGCCTTGAAGCGCGTCCTGCGCCGTTTCAACGCCCTTTTCCGCGTTTACGAAAGCCGCGGCTTCCGTTTCGGGAATTGTGCTCGTTTTCTGCTCCAGAAGAATTTCCGCGAGCGGCTCAAGCCCCTTTTCACGCGCTACGGAGCCGCGCGTTTTTCTTTTCGGCTTGAACGGGCGGTAAATGTCCTCCACCTCGACGAGCGTCATCGCTTTCTCTATCGCCGCGGCGATCTCGTCCGTCATCTTCTCCTGCTCGGTTATCGACGCGGTGATCTCCTCCTTGCGCTTTTCGAGATTGCGCAGATACGTCAGCCTGTCGGAAAGCTCGCGCAGCACGGTGTCGTCCAGCGAGCCCGTCTGCTCCTTACGGTAGCGCGCGATGAACGGGATCGTTTTGTCGTCGTCGATAAGAG
>JAIDPG010000368.1 GCA_029062865.1 Oscillospiraceae bacterium | reverse complement strand
TTCGACCTCACGGGAATGGAGGGCGAGTTCACAAGCCTGATGACCTATCAGGATAACGCCGCGGTGCTGATAACTCTCGCGGTGCTGACGATCGTCGGGGGCTTGGGCTTTATCGTGTGGGAAAACTTCCTCAATATGAAAACGCGCAAAAAACTCAGTCTTCACTCGAAGGTAGTGCTTGTCATGACGGGAATACTTATCGTATCGGGAACGGTGTTCTTTCTCATCGCCGAGTGGAACAATCCTTTAACTATGAAGGATATGCCGTTTGGGCAAAAGCTCCTCAATTCGTTTTACTGCTCTGTCAATACGAGGTGTTCGGGCTTTGAAAACATAAAGACAAGCGATATGTCCGAGTTCTCGCAGCTTGGGGCGATTTTGCTGATGTTTATCGGCGCGGCGCCCGGCTCTACGGGCGGCGGGATCAAGGTAACGACGCTGATGGTCATCATTATGACCGTTGTTTCATATATCCGCAACATGAACGACGTGGAAATATTCCGCCATAAAATCGACAAGCTTACTGTTTACCGCGCTATGGTTATCTCGCTGCTGTCGATGATCGCGGTTGCGGTATGCTTTGTCGTGCTTTACTTCTCCATTCCGGAGGGCTCGGATGTCGGCGCGGTGCAGTGTTTGTTCGACGCGGTGAGCGCGTTCTCAACGACGGGGAATTCCGCGGGCACGTTAAGGATCGTGGGGCTCGCCGGAAAGATACTTCTGATCCTCACGATGTTTATCGGAAGAGTGGGACCCGTATCGCTAGTGATGTCGCTTGTACTCAACAGCGCGAAACGGAAGAATATCGTGGTGCCGGACGGGCAGATACTGATAGGATAAAGGTATGGAAAAGATCATTGATATAGAAGACAAAAGGCTTGGAATTCTTAACGGGCGCGACTGTATCTATATTGATACGGTAACGCTTGACAGCGTTGATTCGCTGACGTTCACGGGCGAGATAAACGGGCGGCTTGCGTCAAAGATACGTGCTGAAAAATGGATACCCTATACGCTTGTGTTTCATCGGGTGATCGCGCACTTTGCGTGCGAGCTTGATACTTATGAAAATCTTTGCGGCACGGGGTATCTCGATCACAGCGACTTCACCGCGATCGAAAACAGCGAGCGGCTTGAGGAATTCCCGATACGCGAGGATTTCGACAAGTCGATCTACAAGCACTTTCGCGTGTTTACGTATGACGTTGTGTTTGATATTTTCGCCGTAGACTTTGAATTGAAGGCGGACTTGGATAAGATGAATGACTATAATGATGGCTCATTCGGTGTTCCCGTTGAGAGCTAAGGTCGGGAAGGGTGAGCTGTAATATGGAAACGGAAGCGTTCCAGCTCGGAAGCATAAAAATGTACGTCTCGAAGGATCACCGCTTCGGCACGGACGCGTTTCTGCTTGCTCGTTACGCGGGCGTTCGGAAGTCGAGCGTCGTCGTTGACCTGTGCACGGGCTGCGGGATAATCCCGCTGATTTTCCGAAAGAACGTCGACCCCAAACTGATTTACGCGGTGGAAATTCAGGAGGAAGCCAACGAGCTTCTCAAAATGACGATCGCGGAAAATTCGCTGGAGAATATAAAGCCGGTTTTATGCGACCTTCGCGAAATTTCGCAGGATATGATACCGTTTGAAAGCGCGGATATCGTCACCGCCAACCCGCCGTATATGGCCGAAAACTCGGGATTTTTAAAGGGCTCCGAGGCGCAGCAGATCGCGCGGCACGAGCTTAAGTGCAACATCAACGATGTCTGCGCGACGGCGGCGAAGCTGCTGAAATACGGCGGTTTTCTGAAAATGTGCCACCGCCCCGAGAGGCTTTCCGACGTGATCTGCGCGATGCGCGAAAGCAAGATCGAGCCGAAGTCAATAACGTTCGTGTTCAACGACATAAACGCCAAGCCGTGGCTGTTTCTCATCAGCGGCAAAAAGGGCGCGAACCCCGGAATGACGGTCGAGAAGCCGCTTGTGCTGTACAACGCGGACGGCTCGTTTACGGAGGAGTATTCGAGGATATACGAATGAAAAGACTTGATATTGAGTACAATTTAAACGGACTTATGCTTTCGCTTTTTGACGGCGAATTGTACTGCGGCGAGGTTCGGGTAAACAGCGACGGATATTTTGAAATGATATGGGGCGAGGCGCGATATCCGGAAGCAAGGCTCACGGGGCAGACGGAGCTTGAAAAAGATCTGAATTATCTTGCCGAAACAAGCAAGAGGTTGCTTGTGCGAAAGGGCGAATTTTTCGACGAAACAGTGTACATTGGCTTTGAGAACAACGAGGGGCTTGACGAGTTTCTGAGCTTAGCGAACGAAACGTTTGATAAACTGAGGGAGCTTTTGCGCGAGGAGTATGAGGTAAATGTTGACTGCCGTATGGAACGCGAGTACTGGCTTGCGGGCGATAAGCGTTGTCACGGTCAGAAAAAGCGTTTGAAGCTGATGCTCGATTACAGCGCGTGTTGCCTGTGGCTGTTCGATGAGTACGACAATTGTATAGATGGTGTTGTGATATGCGACGACGGTTCGTTTAACAACAAAATACCCGAGGAGCAGCTTAAAGGACAAACGGGGCTTATGAAAATGGTAAACGAACTGGAAACTGATTATATGGCGCTGTTTATAGACAATGAAACAGAGTTTTCGTACAAGGGCTTTGACGATAGACAGCATGCGGAGGATTTTGTTAAGCTGTTAAACGATGTTTGGAACAGTCTGAAAATGGTTCTCGGCGGTAAATACAAGCTGTACTGCCCTGAGGGCTTGGGAATTGATGACTGGTATTAGGTGGTGTTGAGATGAGCGAATATGGCAGACTGTCGATAGTCGGAACGCCTATCGGCAACCTCGGCGACTTCAGCCCGCGCGGCGTTGAGACGCTCCAAAACGCGGACTACATCGCCGCCGAGGACACCAGAGTAACAATGGGGCTTTTGACTCGGTTTAATATAAAAAAACCGCTGCTTTCCTACTATAAGCCAAAGGAGCAGGAGAAGAGCGAGCGGATAATCGAGCTGCTACTTGAGGGCAGCAACGTAGCGTTGGTCTCAGACGCGGGAATGCCGTGCATAAGCGACCCCGGCGCGGTGCTCGTGAAAAAGTGCGCAGAGCGCGGAATAGCCGTCGAGGTAATTCCCGGCTGCAACGCCGCGGTCGCGGCGGTGGCGGCGAGCGGACTGGAGGCGGCGCGGTGGATCTTCGAGGGGTTTCTGCCCGTTCCGAAAAAGGAACGCGCCGAGCGGCTCGACGAGATAAAAAATCTCCCGCACGCGCTTGTATTTTATGAAGCTCCGCATAAAATAAAGCAGACGCTTTGCGATTTGTTCGCGAGCTTGGGCGAGCGAAACGCCGCGCTTTGCCGCGAGCTTACAAAGCTCCACGAGGAAATAATACGCGGCAGTCTCGGCGAACTTGCGCGATATTATGACGAAATCGAGCCGCGCGGGGAGTTTGTTATCGTAGTCGAGGGCGCGCAAGGCAAGCCCGCGGAGTTTTCGACGGAGCAGGCGGTCGAGCTCGCGAAGCAGCTGGTTGACGGCGGCGAAAAGCTCTCGGACGCGTGCCGCGAGGCAGCAAAGATCACGGGAATACCAAAGCGGGAAATTTACGCCGCTTTGTCCGATAAATAATTTTTTGGAGGTACAATTATGAAAATCGAAAAGCTCAAGGAAAACATCGACAAGAAAACAGGACCGGTCGCGAAGATCGTTATACCGATAATCGCGGCGGTTATCGTCGTTGCGGCGGCAGTCGCGTACATCTGTATGAAGATCGCCGACGAAATGCGCTATCACGAGAAGTGGAAGGACTATGACGAGTGCGGGATGCACTGATCCCGCAGAGAGGTCTCACCGGGGAGGTGGTCTTATGCACGAGACCAAACAGCACGGGGAACAGAAGAAAGACTCCGAAAAGGCGCGCGATGCGTTAGAGGATCTTTTGGGCTTGATAAAGCCTTGCCCGAATATTGGTGACTATAAGGAAGAACGTCACAAATATCTTGACGAAAGGTACGGTTGTTGACTATGAAAGCTCTTCTGGTCATTGATATGCAGGAAGCGTTCGTCGGAAAAAATCACCCGAAAAGATTCCGATACGATGATGATATTATTGCAAAAGTAAACTCCGTTATCGAGCAGAACGATTTTGTGGTTTATATCAGAAACCTTTTCAAGAACAATTTCATAAATCGGCTTGGTCCCGTTAAGTGCTTTGACGGAACGCCCGAAGCGGAGCTTGCGGAGGGCTTGAAGATCGTTTCCGAAAATCGCTTTGACAAATATGCGCCCTCCGCGTTTTATAACACGGAGCTTTGCGGGTTTCTGAAGAAAAACGGCTGTAATACCGTGGAACTTGTCGGCGTGGACGTCCGTGACGTTACGTTTACGGCTGTCGGCGCGCTGAACCTGGGCTTCAAAGCGACCCTTAACACAAGCGCGATCGGCACGATATATAAAAGCAGCCGGCGGTATTTTTACAGAATGCTGCGGGAAATGGGCGCGGAATTCATATAAAAGGAGCGGTAGGATAATGGTATTTAAAAAGATCAGCACTGAGGGCGATTGGGTAAACGTTGAATATGCCGCCACTTGGCGGTACGGCTACGATTTTATGCTCGACGCGGCAAAGGTGATGCTCCCCGATCTCGGAAGTAATTTGCAGAGATTTGCGAGATACGAAATTATCGGCGGAAAGTCCGAGGATATCGTCGAGGACGTGAAGAAGTGCGCGGGCGATCTCCGAAGCTGCGAGGCTCTCAAGGAGGAGTGCGGCGCGATCGCCGTCGCGGGCTTGAGCGGCATTATGGAGTGCCCCGTGCAGATAATGTTCTTTAACCAAACAAACAAGGTGCTGCTGGATTGCCCGATAAAGAGCCTTTTTGAAAAATACGGCGAGCACGTCTTTGACAATTATATGAACAGCATTGAGATCAAGGCGTACTGCGCCGATACGGAACGGCGCACGCTGGCTCGCATAAACAATGGCTCGTAATGGAATACAACATTATATCGAACAGCGGCGAGGTCTCCGCCGAGCATTGTCTTAAACTCGGCAGCGGAAAGCATTACATCGTGCAAGTTGACGGACGCGATTATCTGCGCGTTGAGGTCGATGACGATGATTGGAATCCTTTCAATGACGGCACCGTATGGCGCGGTTATTTTTGTCTCGGAACGGGCAGTGAAATAATCGCCATCGACTTAACAACGTTTGAATATAAACGGTATTCGGTCGATTGGTACTTCGGGTCTTTTCTGGAGTATGAAGAAATGCTTTTCGCGGCTTCGGCTGCGGGAGTGCTGGCGTTCGACAAGAATATGGACTTGCTCTGGCGAAACGAGAGCCTTGCCGTCGACGGCGTGACGTTCGGCGGCGTTTTCGGGGAGGTTCTGGAGATCTCCTGCGAGCTTGACCCGCCCGGCGGCTGGGTGGATAAGCAGCTTGATATTCAAACGGGCAGGGAGCTGTAAGCCGCGTCACATAGCGATGTAAAAGCATTTTTACATCAAAAAACAAGCGCTGTAAAAGCATTTTGGTAGACAAATATTTCTTGTTCTTCTATAATAAAAGCACAAGGAGTGATTGAAATGGAGATCGGAAACAGACTAAAAAACGCGCGCACCGAAATGGGACTTACTCAGGAGAAGGTCGCCGAGGAGATCGGCGTTTCGCGGCAGAGCATTTCCAACTGGGAGAACAACCGTTCCTATCCAGATATAGTCAGCGTTATCAAGCTGTCCGACCTTTATTCCGTCAGCCTTGACGAATTGTTGAAGGAGGACAAGAATATGATCAATCATTTAGACGAAGCGACTAACACGGTGGCAAGCCGCCGAAAACTTGAAACGCTGATCGAGGTCGGCGGATATCTGATGATCTGGACGTTTTCCCTGATCGCATTCTGGGCGTTTTTCGGGGTGGCGTTCTGGACGGGCACGGTGAATGACGCCGCAATATCTTACGGCTATCCGATCTTGGTGTTTTATATCGTGCTTCCCGTAAGCGCCGCGGTGATCTCGGCGTTTGTCGGTGCGAGGAGCAGCGGCGGGCTCAAGTGGCTGCTCGCGCCGGTCTTTGGACTGACGTTCCTGCTCGCGGACTTTATGACCTTTGGGGTCGCGTGGCTTTCAACGTTTGAAAACGTCACGATCTCGGAGATCATTGCGGTGTGCGAATTTCCGCGGATCATTGTCGGAGCGGGCGCTTCGGCGATCGGTATGTGCGTTGGCATACTGATTAAGCGCTCAAAATACAAAAAGCTCAAAAAGCAAACGGAGTGATTTAACTGAAAACAATAACGCTCCCCGACGGGCGGACGCTCACATACGAGCTCACCCGAAAGCGCGTCAAAAACATAAATTTCCGCCCGAAGGAGGACGGCATAGTTTACGTCTCGGCAAACTCCCGCGCGACTGTCAGGGAGATCGAGCGCTTTATGAATGACCGCGCGGACTTCTTTTTCGAGGCGTTTGAGAAGCTGCGCAGCCGCGAGAAAAAAAGCGAGATAAACACGCGCTCCGTAAACTGGCTCGGCAAGGAATACCCCGTGCGGATAATACAAAACGCCCGCGAGCTCGCGCTGCTTGACGAGAGCGAGTGCAGAGTGTTCACAAGGCTCGGCGACGACGCGGAGTATGTTCTTGAGCTCGTCCAAAGGGCGGTTGGAAAGCGTTTTGCGGAGCTCTGCCGCGAGCTCAACGAGGAAGTCCGCGCGGAGCTGGAAAGAGACGGACTTAAACTCCCGCCCGCACAAATCACAATAAAGGATATGAAATCGCGTTGGGGGAGCTGCTCGTACACGCGCGGGCATATCTCGATAAACTTAAGGCTGGCGGCGTATCCGCGCGAGACGGTGAAGTCGGTTTTCCACCACGAATACGCGCACTTCTGGCACCACGATCACTCCAAGTCATTCTACGATTTCCTGCAAGCGCATTGCCCCGAATATCATAAGTGGCATAAAGCCTTGGGCGACGATTAAAAAATCCCCCGCGCTGTGGGGGATTTTTTCTATTTCTATTTCTATTTCGATTTGGCGGGTCTTTTATCATTCGCGAACAGATATTTCATTTCTCCCATAAAATCGTCGCGCTCGTACAGCTTCGGATAGAACCCGAAAACGAGATCGTAGAACTGCTTGTCCGACAGCGCCTCAAACTCCCCGAACAGGAAGCCGGGGTAGCTTTTCATCGCGTCGCACATAGAATTCAGCTTGTCGTGGTCGCCGGAGACGTACATCGCGCATATCTTATCGTTCCCGTAAATTATCGCGGGAACGTGCAGCGCGGCTTTTTCAAAGTCGAAATCCAGAACCGCGTAAAGCTTGCTGAAATACTCGTCGACCGTCGCGTAAAACTCCGCGCTTATCTGCTTTATTTGCTTTTGGAGCTTCGGGAAAACTTTCGCGAGCGGCTGTTTTTTATCGTTAAGGTGCGAAAGCGCCGCGGAGATATTGTCGAGCAGCGCGGGCACGTTCATTTCAATTTCGCCGTTTTTTATCGCGGAATACGCCTTTTTTGAGACCAAAAGCACCCGCCCCAGCGCGTTTTTTTCGGAGTTCATCACACACCACCACATTTGAGTTTATGCAATTTTCCCCGCCTGCGGCGGGGAAAACGCGTTTTTTCTATACTTTTCCCCGCCGAAGGCGGGGAAAAGCTGCAATAATATCCTTACTCTTCGGGAACAAGCACCGCGTAATTTCCCTCGTCGCGCTTGTACACAACATTCACCAAACCGCTGTCGGCGTTCTTGAACATAAAGAACGTGTGATCGAGCAGGTTCATCTGGAGGATCGCCTCCTCGACAGTCATCGGGCGGAGCTCGAAGCGCTTCTCACGGATAACCTCGTAGCTGTCCTCCTCCTCGGGAGCAAGCCCCTCGAACGCGTTCGCGCGCAGGCTCTTTTCAACCTTGGTTTTCTGCTTGCGGATCTGGCGGATAATGCGGTCGATCGTTACATCAAGCGCGTCGTTTTTATCCTTAGCGGTCTCCTCCGCGCGGCAGATCATTCCGTTATATTTCACGGTAAGCTCGAGGATTATCATATCCCGACGCTCCGCGAGCGTGATCTTCGCCTCTGCCTCCTCCGGGAAAAATCTATCGAGTTTAGTCCCGAGCTTCTTCTCCGCGTACTCGGTAAAGGACGGTGCAATGTTCATTTTCTTCGCCGCGATTGTTACCTTCATTTGGTGTCCTCCGTTTTAGATGTTAGATTTTTAGAGGTAAGAGGTAAGAACTCCACCTCAACCGTTGTCTTGTTTATATTTTAACATATTAAATCGAATAATGCAAGCGTTTTGGTGATGTTTTGGGCAATTTGCACAAAAATATGCTGTAATTTATGGGAAGCGGCGCTATGGGGCGGGGGTGAGCATTTGCCCTTCGGTGGCGAGCAACGCTGCAGCTTGGCGGCGCGAAGCGCGGCAAATGCGAACCCCCGCCCCTCGCGTTTCCGAAAGCGCCGCTCGCGCCCTCGCGTTAACGTTTCGGGCAAGTATGCGTTTGGGGCGCGAGTGGCGGTTTGAGGAAACGCGCCCCGCCCCGCGCGCGAAGCGCGCCGCCCGCAACGCAAAAACGCCCGCCCCCCTACCGCGGAGCGAGCGTAGCATCAACCGACAAAGTGCGAAGTCCTCCAGCCGTATTCCGCGAGGAGCGAGAGCGCGGTTTCCTTTTCGATGATTTTCGCCGCCTGCTCAACGGCAAGCTGCGCCGCTATTGCGAACGCGAGCATACGGTCCTGCGGGTAGCGGCAGTAAAGCTCGAAAATATTGTAGAACCGCTCGCGGAAGATTTCGGAAATCTCCCGCGGGGATTTCCCGACCTTGTCGTCAAACGGCGTTGCCCAATATTCGGGCGAACCGCACGTTGACGACGCGCGGGCGGAAAGCGGCTGCAGCACGTCAAACGGAGCTTCGGAGGACTTCGCCGCGGTCATGTAAAACGAGCAGAACTCCCGCGCGATTTTATCCCCGAACATATAGCCCTCGCCGCTGTTCGTTGTGCAGAGGTAGATCGAAAGCGCCTCGCCCGCGACCGCCAGAGCCGTGTCACCCTTGACAACGCCGCTTTCGAGCACCGCGTTCAAGCCCTGCATTATCGCGCGCATACTCCAAAAACCGCCCACCGAGCCAATAACGGCAAGCAGGCTCTCGATGTGAACGCCCTTTTCGGTTTTCAGCATTTCTATCAAATTCGCGTAGATCTCGCGCCCCGCAAGCGTCGCACCGGCGTGAATGTCCTCGCGCCGCCGAAGCTCCACCTGATACGCCAGAATCCCGAGCCGCTTGTCCTCGAACTGCGGCATTTCGCTTTCGGAGCGCGGCTCGTACTTGAATCCGGGCAGCTCATACGGCGCGTAAGCCTGCGTGAAAATTTCGTTGATTTGCTCTGCGAGTGTCATCGTGAACCTCCCGATTATGTCTGCGAGTTTATGAACCTTCTGCAGAATTCCGTTATTTCGTTGGTCTTTGAGGCGACATCCTCCTTATATTCGACCGAGCACAAACCGAGGCTGCCGCAAGCCTCTATCTCCAGATGACCGTAAAAATGCTCAATGCTTGCGATGATTTTATCGCACTCTCTTTTGCTTGAACCCGTGCGCAGCGCGATAACATAACCCTTTTTGCCGCGCGGAATTGTCGCGTGCGGCTCGTGCGTATTACACCAAGGCGTGCATCTGTCGATAAACGCCTTGAACTGCCCCGGTATATCCGCCCAATAAGACGGCGAAACCGCTACGATTTTATCAGCCCACTCAAACTCCGCGATTATTTTGTTAACGTCATCTTCCCGAAAGCATTTCGCGGTTATGTGGCACTTGCGGCAGCCCTTACAAAACTTGATATCATAATCATCAATGCAGATCGTTCTCACCTCATTGCCCGAATTGACATTCGAGCTCACGAGGCTGACGATCTCGGCGGTTGCGCCGTTTCTTACGGGGCTGCAATTTATAACCAGAATTTTCATGCTTCATCTCCGATGTCGATTTTATGACTGCTTTATTTTACCCACGCCCTGTTAGGCACCGGTTTTCCGTGCCCGAAATAAATCATTCTGTTACCGATATCGCTGATTTTTTTCGCGCTATCAAGCATCATATTTTTGTCATGATACAGCATTGATACAGTCGGGTAAAACATATTCATCAACGCGTCGCCCACGATAAAATGTCGGCTGTCTACATCTACTCCGATCGAGCCGTCGGTGTGTCCGGGAAGCGAGATGATTTTTGCGTCAATGCCGTAATCTGCCAAGCCGTCTCCGTCCTTCAGCAAAACCGTCGGAGAAAACGCTGGCATGGTACGCGATGTGAATTCTTTAAGCGAAGCGGACAATACGATTTTTCCCAAAAAGGTACTCGCGGAAAGCGCTTGATTAGTATTCGATTTGATCAAATTGCAATCCTTTTCACTCATTGCGATCGGCGCGCCCAGCTCCTCGGAGAGCCGGGCGGCGTTTTCCGTGTGGTCAAAATGCGCGTGAGTCAGGACAATCAGCTTTATCGAATAAGGCTTGCATTCCTGCAGAACCCGCTCTGCATATTCCCTTTTTCCCGTGTCAACCAAGATAGCATTTGCGCCGTTTTCAACAATATAACAATTACCGTTTCCGCATTTTATTCTATGAACGCCGCTCATCTTCTGCTCGACCGCCCGCCGCTTACAATAATGAGCAGCCGCAAAAGCTGTCCGACGGCTACCGCGAGCGCGGCTACATAAGTCATCGCAGCGGCGGAGAGCACCTTCTTCGAGCCCCTCAGCTCCTCCTGCGTGAGGATATTATTCGCGCGGATAGTTTCCAACGCGCGGCTTGACGCGTTGAACTCTGTCGGGAGCGTCACCAGCTGGAAAACCACCGTGAGCGAATAGGCGATAATGCCGATATACGCGAGCCACACGAAGAACTCCGACATCGCGCTCAAGGCGATTCCGAATATAATAAGCGGGACAGCGAGCTTCGAACCGATGTTCGTTATCGGCACGATCGCGCTTCGTATCTTAATAGGCGTATATCCCGTCGCGTGCTGTATCGCGTGACCGACCTCGTGGCACGCAACGCCGATAGACGCGGTGGACGTGCCGTTGTACACGTCGCTCGAAAGCCTTATCACATTAGCTCTTGGGTCGTAGTGGTCGGTGAGCTTGCCGCTGATCTGCTCAATCGGGATATGCGAAAGCCCGTTCTGATCGAGCACGAGCCGCGCCGCCTGCGCGCCCGTAACCCCACGCGAGGAAAACTGCTTTGAGTATTTCGCGAACGTGGAATTCACGCCCGCACTCGCGATCATCGCGAAGATCATCGCGGGCAAAACAAAAATCAAATAAGTCCAATCAAAATACATAATATTCTCCTTATTTAAAAGTCGCGAAAAACCGGCTCACTTCGTTCGCCTAGCCGCCTACTAAAGTTCCGTTTCGCTTCACTCCACTCCACTTTAGTAGGCGCTTTTTTCGCGACACGGGTCTGGGGGAAGGCTTACTGTCTCGGTAGTTGCTTTCTTAATGCGACTTTGGCTGCGCAGACTGTCTCGGAACGCGCCTTTGCCGCTTTTTCGCCATACGCTGTCAACTGTCAACCGTAAATCGCTTCTCCTGTTCGGGGAGAAGTTTTCTCATTATCAAAATCAACAGCAGCACACCCAGCGCCGCTATCAGGACGAACTCCGCGATGGTGAGCGCCGAGAGCACCGCCGCCTGCCACGCGGGAAGTCCGTTTACTACAAGCGTCAGCGTGCTGCCGTCCGCTATCAGAGTGCTGGGGAGCGTGTTGTCGTAAACCCGCACGGCGCGGTCTGTAACGCCGAGGACTTTTCCGTTTTCGTCAACATATGCCGCGCGGAGCCCGCCGTACCTCTCGAAAACCTCATTTATATTATCCGTGGCTTCCGCGCCGTAGAACACGAGATACGTATCCTTATCCGCGTTGAACTGCACGTTCACGTGCGGCGCGTAGTGCAGCGACAGGCTCACAAAGCCGTCCCGCCGAAGCCGCGCTATCTCGCTTTCCTCTGTCACGTTGAGATATTGAAATTCCCAGTCCTCGCCTGCGTCGTATTCGGTGTGTCTTGGCACGAGCATTTGCGGCGGCGACGTGAAGTACGCGTAATGCTCGTCGCTTTCGCCGAGCTTCACAAGCGGATCAATATACACCGTGCCTTCGGGCGCGTTGTTGAATTTCAGTTCGGGATAGTGGAGCGTCTCGGTGCGGTCGAGATTATCGTCCACGTTCCAAAGCACCCTCAGCCCCGCAAGCGCCAACGGCAGCACGACAACAAGCGCCGCGACAACGATCGTCACGGGTGCTAAACGTACCCTTTTCAGCATTTTGTCGCCCGCTCGCAGAGGATAGAGATCATCTCGCCGACGTTCTTCATTCCGCTTACCTCTTTCATCGTGAAGCGCATTTTGAACGCCTTTTCCACCGCCGAAATAAGGCTGATGTGCTCGAGGCTGTCCCAATCCTCGATGTCGTCGGCGGTTGTTTCGTCGGTGATCTCCAAGCCGTCATCGTCGAACACGTCGCGGAAGACTTCTGTTAGACGCTCGGTTATTTTCTGTTTATCCATTATTCAGTTCCTCCGTAATTTCTATATAAACTGTTTTGGGTTTGTAGCCGGTAACATCTAATTTCCAAACGCTGTCCCCATTCTCGCTTTCGGAGAGCTTGGCAAATCCGAAATCCCCGTAAAGCTCCTTCACCATCGCGTTCTTTTTCGTCGGATAATAGTACCCGAAGATCTCCTCAACGCCCGCCTTTGCCGCTTCCTCAACAAGCCTGTTGAGCATCGCGTATTCCATTCCGCGCTTGAGCACGCGGCAGCTCATCAGCCAGAGCTCAATGTGGAGCGATTTTCCGCGCTTTTCACCGATGACTACCGACACAATGCCGTTGTCGCCGAACTTGTCCGCAAGCCGCCCGCAAAGCCTGATCTTCTCCGCGCTTGCCGCCGCGGCTTCCATTTCCGACTGCGTGTAGCGCTTTGTCGTAAGGTTGAATTGGTTGCTTTTGTTCGTGAGCTGCGTGATCCGCGGGATATGCACGGGGTCGAAATCCGCGATAACGGCACGCATTTCAAGGCTCTCAAGGAACTCCTCGTAGCTCGCGAATTTCTTCTCCGCCGCCGCTCGCTGAGCGTTCGCCGCGTACATCTCGCCGCGCTTCGCGTCGTCCGCGGAAAGGCTCGTCACCTCGAAAAATCCGCACCTGTCAAGTGCGCGAATACACTCCTCTGGGTTCGCGAAATCGAGAATTGAGATGTCGGGAGCCTGCGCTCGTACTATGTCACGCTCGACGGGATTATCGTCGACAAAAACAAAACTCTCCGGCAGGAGATTAAGCTCGCTGTCTCCTCAAGGTTCAGCGATTTCTCGTTCCAGTTCGCCTTTATCAGCGCGAAATCCGCGGGCTTCAGAACGCCGTCTGGGTGGTTCAAGCCCTCCAGCGCGTTCTCCGGGTCGTTTTTCGAGCAGACCGTAAGAAGCACGCCGAGCTCCTTGTGCGCCTTGATGAATTTCTGTAATTTAAGGTAGCTTTGCCCCTCGGCGGTCTCGCTGCCGATCTCAATTCCCGCCAGCCCGTCGTCGCCGATAACGCCGCCCCAGAGCGTGTTGTCGAGATCAAGCGCGAGCACCTTTTTGTTCCTGCCCATTATCGAGCATATTATATTCGATAAGCTGTACGAAAATTCCGGGATCGCCGAGACGCTCATCGCGTATTTGTACAAATGCCAGTACCGCAGCTCGTGCCAGCGCTCCAGACCGTATGCCGCCGACAGGTAATTTATGTCGTGGATATAGAAGCTGCTATGCTCCCGCGCGTAGTCGTAGAGCTTGACGTTCAGCCGCGTGATGAAATCCACGCGCCCGAACGCGCAGCCCGCCTCGCGGTTTCCGAGAAGGCGCTCGCCCGGCAATTCAAAGTTGTTCTGGATAATCACGCACCCGAACTTTTCGTATAAAGCGCCCCACATTTTCTCAAAGCGTTGATATTCGCGCTCCAGCTTTTCGGAAACGCTTTGCGCGTCCTCGCCGACGACTGGCTTTTCCTCGATATTCCGCGAGGTCGTGTGAATAAAGACGATCTCCGGCTTGAACTCCGAAAGCTCCGGATTTCCGAAAACCGCGTCGTTCCAATACTGAGCGTACTCGCTCTCATAAAAGCTCGGGATTATCCCGCGGTCGCGCAAAAACAGCTCCAGAACCTTTATGATGTCCGAGGTCGTAGAACCGCCAAGCACCGCAATTTTAAGCGGCGTTCCTGTTTCGTGTTCCTTTAAAACGCGCAGCAGCTTCTTTTTCGCGCGCATTATTTCATCGCCGTCAAACGGGTAGCAAAGCTCGCTCAGCATTTTATTGCCCTCTTTCGTTGATCGCTATCTCCGATACTTCTTCTCTGATCTGCGAGATTTCAACAGACCACTCCTCGCTGAGATAAAGCTCGAGATTGTCCGCGTTATCGCCGACCGCGCTGAATGTATTCATACAAAACAGCACGTCGGTAATTCCGTTTTCGCGGACGATCTGCGAAATGCTGTGCGGGAAGTGCTTCATATCCTTCAGCCAGCGCATATCAACCGTCCACATTTCTTGGAATGAGCCCGTAAGGCACGGCACAAGGGAGTTCGGGTAGCTGTCCTTGACTATCAGCAGCTTGCGCCCGTTGTTCACATCCGTTGTGATATGAACGACCTTTAGGTCGCCGCCCATAAACGTGCTGTACGAGTTCTCCACATCCTGTTTCACGAACATCGGTGCCTGATAAAAGCTCTTGTCCTCGGGGTTCATATAAAGGGTCGTAAAGTCGTTCGGGGGAATATAATACGTGAACGTTTCGGGGTTGTCGCGCATTGTTTTGTTGTAATCGCTGCTTGCGTAAAGCGTGCCGAGATAGCCCTCAACGTCGTGGCGCTCGTATTCCGAGAGCGGCGCAAACGGCACGTCTATCGCCGCTGTTTTTACGAATTCCTCCGCCGCGTAATACGCGCCGAGCTGGTGCCAGTGGTGGTCGGTTCTCGAAAAGATCTCCTCGTTGGTGTGCTTTGAAAGCGCCGTGTAAGCGTCCACGGGGATTATCCCGACGAACTGCGCGTTTATCCTCTGAATACAATCCCACTCGCTGGCGTTGAGGTTTTCGTACTCCTTGCCCTTCGGCATATAGAACGAGCCCGAGGTCGGCACTATCATCGAGAACACGTTCACCTGGCTTCCGACCTTCGCCTTCACCTCGTTTATCGCATCGATGTATTTCGCGCCCGTACCGCCGCCAAACAGCGGGATGCCTCTGCCGTCGTTGCACACGAAAACGGGACCCGCTACCTCGCCGCCGTTCGCGACGTTTGTTTCGGGATTAGGCTGACTCACCTCGCCGGATTGAGAGGTCATGCTGTCGGAGGTCTCATTGCCTCCGGCATTCGCCGAGGTCGGTTCGCTCGGCGTTTCTCCGGAGGGCTCGCTTGTTGAGTTCCCTGAGACGTTTATCGTCGTCGGGAGGCTTTTGTTGTCTGCTTCCTGACAGCCCGCAAGGCTCACAAGCATTACCGCAGAAGCTAAGATTGATACGATTTTTGTTGTTTTCATTGTTATTTTCCCCCATTATTATAAATATTTTTTATTTTGTGATGTTCTCTCCCCGCCCCGCGGCGAGCTTGGTTTTTCGTCATTTATCCCGCAATTGGTGGAGAGAGCCGCGGTAAAACGCCGCTACATTATTTCCGCAATAGCCTTCTGCGTGTCTGTTGTCGCGATGTCTATGCTTGTGCAGAACAGCAGGTCGGTTATCCCCTTGTCCTTCGCGAGCTCCACAACGCTTGCTTCGAAACCGCGGCAGTCTATAAGCCACACATCGTCAAACGAGCCGAACAGCCACGGCGCGAATGCCCACGCGAAGCTGTCTCCGACTATCATCAGCCGCCGCCCCGTTTCAAGCCCGGTGCTTGTGTGAGTCCTTGCTCCGTTCAGGAACACCATATAAAAATCGCCGTCGGTTATCGTGCTTGGGCTTTGGAAATAGCTTATCTCTCTTCCGTCGAGCGTCGTTGTCGTCACCTCGCGCTTGGGCTCGTACCAGGTGAACGGCTCCGATCTCGCTCTTGTATGCGAATCGTTTATAAGCGCGGTGAGGTTTCCCGTGAAGCTGCTGCGCTCTTTTTTGTCGTATTTTTCGCTGTCCGAAAGCCCGTCAAACGGCACAAGCGCCGTCTCGGCAAATTTCTCCGCGGCGTAATAAGCGCCGAGCTGCGACCAGTGGTAATCCGTCTTATAATAAATCTGCTCCTCGCCGTTAAGGGCGTGGCTTTCCAGCGCGGAATAAACGTCAATCGGGATAACGCCGCTTAAATTCGCGTTGATGTCCTCGATATGCGGCCGCTCCCTTGCGGAAACGCCCTCGTCGTAGTATTTTTCGGGCATATAGAACGCCGACGATGTCGGGATCACCAGTGAATAAACGTTGACGTTCTCCCCAAGGCGCTGCTTATACTCGCCGAGCGTCGCGGCGTATTCCCGCCCGTTTTCATAGCTCCCCGAATAGAGAAGCAAACCGCGCCCGTCGTTCAGGACAATAATGCTGCCCACAACCTCGCCGTCAAGAAAGGACAAGTCCTCGCTTGTCGGTTCGCTTACTTCCGTTAAGCTTTCCGTTGACACCGCCGAGCCTTCGCTCGGGGCGTCGGTTTTGCCGCAGCCCGTCATTGTCAGGATGAACGCCGCGGCGAGAATGATTGCCGTTACTTTTGCTTTCATGTTGAGTTCCTCTTTTCCGAGATGTCTTGTGAAAATGTGGGGTGTGTTTTATGCGGCTCGTCCCGCCTCCGGCGGGGAAAACCGCGGGAAATTATTATTCGTTTGCGTTAATATACTGAAACGTGCTTACGCAATACAGCAGATCGGTTATTCCGTTTTGCTTCGCGAATTCCGTGAGGTCGATGTCGTTCCAGTTAATGTCAACTACCCAAACGTCCTCAAACGAATTAAAGAGATTCGGCGCGAGGGCGTTGCCGTAGCTGTTTTTGAGTATCATCAGCTTTCTGCCGTTTTGTGCACCGCCGCTTATGTGAACTATTTCCCAGTTGCTGTTCATATATGTGAGGTAAAAATCGGTCGGCTCGATAAGCTCGTCTTGCCCGTAGAAGTAGGAATGCTCGCGCGGGTTTTGCAGGTCGCGGTCGTAATAAACGGCTGAATGCTCGCCGCGCGGAACGTAATAAACAAACGTTTCGGGATTGTCCTTGACTTTCGCGTCGTATTCGCTCATCGCGTACATCTTGCCGACAAAGTTCGGTATCTCGCGCCTTTCGTATTGCGAGAGCTCGTCGAACGGCACGCCCGCCGCCTCGGCGAATTCCTCCGCCGCGTAATACGCGCCCAATTGCGTCCAGTGGTGGTCGGTCTTGAAATAGATGTCCTCGCTTGTGTGGGCTTCAAGCGCGGAGTACGCGTCTATCGCGGTGACGTTTTTCATCAACGCGTTCGACCTGTCGATATACGCGCGCTCGCTGTCCGAAAGCTCCGCGTATTTTTCGGGGAGGTAGAACGACACGGCGGTCGGCGGGATAAGCGAATAGACGTTCAGATCGGGGAGCTGCTCCTTCGCGGAGTTCATAACGCCCGCCCCGAATTCCGCCGCGCCGTCCGCGTCCTTGAACAGCAAGAACGCGCGTCCGTCGTTCAACACCATAACCCTTCCCGAAACCTCGCCATATTGCGAATTGGGCGAATTATTCTGCTCGCCGGGCTTCGGGGGAATTACCACGGCGGGAATAGAATTTTCGGGCTTTGGGATAACTACCGCGGGGATATTCGGGTTGGAGTTGTCGGGGGCGTTCGGCGTGCTTGTATTTTTCGGATCATCGGGCTCGTCGATCACGGGGAGCTTGCCGACGATCGTCACGCCGCCGTCGTACTTTATCCCGAGATGCCCGCGAAACTCCGAGATGACGAGCTTCCACGTAGAGCGAAGCGGCACAGTGTCGTTATAGTATTTCCCGAACTGCTCCGTCACATTGCCTTTCCAGTATTCTTCCCAAGTGAACACGGGCGGCTTTTCGAGGTTGCGGTTTTCCTCGTAGGAAACGTTCGGGCGCTTGCCGAACGTCATAAACAGCGCTATAGCCGCGAACACTATCGTAAGAGCGGCGGCGTTCGCGATCATCAGACGGCGCTCGCGCTTTTCGTTTTCGTTATTCGGGAGCTTTTCTTTATTATCGTTCAACAAACTCCACGCTCCTTTCGGAAATTTTAATCAGTCTTGTTTTTGCATTTTCCCCGCCTCCGGCGGGGAAAATGCAAAAACGGTGCTTCCCTAAAAATGCCAATAGAGGAACGCCTGCGTTGTCGCGTCAACCATTAAAATGCTGCTCAGAACCAGCAGGCAGATCGAGACTGCCGTGCCGGCTATCGAGACAACGGTTTTCGCACCGCCCGATTTCGATTTGAATTTTTCGGGGAGTTTTCCGAACCACTTAATCAGCGGGAACGTGCAGACTATCGCGATTATGATAAGGAACAGATTGTTGCAGACCGAGATCTTCTCCGAAAGCCCCAGCCAGCCGTTCGGGTTTGCGGGGGTGAGATTTCGGAAAAACAAGCCGAGCTTTTTCACGTCCTCGAAGTAGAAAATGCCAAAGCCGATGATTATCACGAGCTTGCTGTAAATGTGGCGTATCACAAGCGGGATCTTCTTCATGCGCTTTTTGCCGATAAGCTCCTCAAGCACAATAAACAGCCCGTAATAAACGCCCCAGATGACGTAATTCCAGCTTGCGCCGTGCCATATTCCCGTGCAGAGCCACACAAGCGCGAGGCTCAGATATTTGTTGCGCCGCCCGAAGAACGTCACGGGTAGCAGATAGTCGCGGAAGAACGATCCGAGCGAGATGTGCCACCGCTGCCAGAATTCCGTGATATCCTTGCAGAGATACGGGTGGTCAAAGTTTTCGTTGAAGTGAAACCCGAAAATTCTGCCGATACCGATCGCCATATCGGAATATCCCGAGAAGTCGAAATAGATGTACAGCGAGTAGAGAATAACGCCGTACCAAGTGCCGCCTATCGTCAGCGCCCCGACGTTCCCGCCGAGGAAATCATCGACAACGCGGTGAAGCTGGTCGGCAAGGATCACTTTCTTGGCGAGCCCCACGACAAACCGCGTGAAGCCCTCGCTGTAATCCCGAAGCGTGGTGCGGCGGTTGTCGATCTCCTCCGCGATCGTGCTGTAACGCACGATAGGTCCCGCGATAAGCTGCGGAAACAGGCTTATGTAGAGCAGCAGCTTAAAGAAGCTCTTCTGCGGCTCGACCTTTCCCCAATAGCAGTCCACGATATAGCTGATTATCTGAAACGTATAGAAGCTTATTCCCGCGAGCGGCGCGATTTCGGGCACGGGCAGCGCCGACTTGAACGCGGCGTTCACGTTCGTCATCAAAAAGCCGCTGTATTTGATCACGGCGATCATGCCGATGTTGAACACAAGCCCCGCCGAGATCGCGGCTTTTTTACCCTTTTCGGTTTTCAGCCCGCCGATGCCTATCCCGACGAAGTAATTCACGACGGAAGAAATCAAAAGCAATCCCACGCGCACGGGCTCTCCCCAAGCGTAGAAGAACAATGAGCAGATTATCAGAACCGCGTTTTTCCCTTTAAGCGGCTTTATCAGTCCATAGAGAATAAGGCATAACGGCAAAAACGCGTATGTGAATATAAGGCTTGAGAATATCATTTTGTACCCCGATTATATTTTAAAGAGTTTATTTTCTCGTTCTCCCCCTCCGGGGAGTGCGTCGAATTATTTTTTAGTTTTGCCCGCGCCCCCGCGGGCGCAGTCCTACACATTATTATCATACTACAAAAACCGCCGATTGTCAATATATTTCGGGGTTTTTCGGGAAATTTTATTTTTTTGTAAGATTTTATGGCGGCTCGTTCTCGAAGCAAAAAAATCTCCCCAAACAAATCGGGGAGATTTTCGCGTTTATTGACTGTTGTTCGCGTTGCTGTTTGACTTGTTTTGCGCTTCCTTAAACGCCGCCGCTTCCTTTTCGAGCTGCGCTTTCAGCGCGTCGAAATTCGGGCGGGAGTTTGACAGCAGCTCCGCGTTGCTTTGCGAGGTTTTCACCTTGACGATCACGCACGCGCCGCTTGTAAGAGAGGTTGATTTTGTAGAATTAAATGTGCCGTTCGAGCTGCGGTAATACGCCTTGTGACCCTTTTCCGCCGTTAACGTCGACGTCCAGAACTCGTGCTTTTCGGGGAAATAGATACCCGCCTCGGTGAACATTTTAAGATCCTCAAACGAGGGTGCACCGACTACCTCACACTCCGTTTCGAGCTTCTCCCCGATTTCCGCGCAGACGCGGTTCAGGTCGTCCCACGTGCAGGTTTTGTACGGCGTTATTCCCATTAAGTACGTTTCGGAGCTTGTTCTGAAAACAACTCTGTAGCCGTAGTCGTACTTCGTCGGCACTTTTACGGGCTTTTTGTAGGAGCCGGACGCGGTATCGCTTTCGGTGCCGCTCTCCGTGCCGCTGTCGGTTGAGGGCTTGGACTCCTCAGCAGGCGGCTCGGGCACTTTATACGGCAGATAGCAAACTCCCCCAAGCGCCACGGCTGCGGGGTCTTTTCCTATGGCGTTTTCTCCCGTCGGCATTCTGATAGGCTCGGTGTATTCCGAGGCGGCACTCGAAGTGTTCTCGCCCGCGCGAGCCGCCTTTTTGGGAGTTGGGCCCGCGGGCGTGCTTGCCGGAGTTTTCGGTGAGCTTTGCGCGGTTGCCGTCGGGGATTGTGCCTCGGCGGTTTTCGACTTTATTTCCGATTTTTTCGCACTTGCCGATTTCGCCGGGCTTGCCGGATTTGCGGAATTCGCCGGGCTTGCCGGGCTCACCGAATTCACCGAAGCCGCGGGAGTTTCCTCCGCGGGAGCTTCTTCCGGAGGCGCGGCGGCGTTCGCCTGCCCCGTGACGGTCTCGGTTTTCTCCGAGGCGGCTTTCGGCTTGAGCATTTCCTCATACGAAACGCTGATCGGCTTTCTGTCGCCGCTGCTGCCAAGCGAGCAGCCCGACAAAAACGCGCACAAAGCCATAACTGTAATTTGCGCGGCGGTCGTTTTCTTCATAATTGCCCTCCGTGGTTGAATTATTGTTATTTTCAGTATAGCATATTTCGCGGGAAATTGCAAGATGTTTTCCAAAGTTTGCCGCGGGAGCTTTGGAATATTACGTAAAATCAAGACTATGGTTTCTGCTGTCGGAAGCAAGAGGCAAGAGATGCGCGTTCTCTTGCCTCTGACTATCTTGCCTCTAAAAGGTTATTCCGCATCAAGCATTATTTGTTTAAGCGACAACTTCCCGAGCCTGCGGGAGCAGAAAAATATCACCGCCTCATAAACAATAACGAACGATACCGCCGCGACGATAAGCGCGCGGAAATTGAAGTCAAACTCGGGAACGTTTTCAACATCCTTGAACATTACATCCACCGCGATCTTCAGCAGCAGATACTGATACGCCGACCCGACGGCAAATCCGATAACGGCGGCGGGGCGATAGCCGTTCAGCACCGCGCTTGAACACTCCTTGCCCGAATAACCGAAAACACGCATTATCGAGACGCTCTTCGCGTTGGAGCGAACGATCGTCGCCGCCGCGATAAACAGCGTCACAAAAGCCAATATTATGCCGATCATAAGCGTCATAAGCGCCATCATTTCGCTTGCGAGCTTATCTATGCACAGCGACATCTGCACCATCGCCGAGTAGCAGAACGACGCGAAGCCGATAAAAAACACGAGCGACTTTCGGCTCCTTACCGTCGCGCTCTTCATTTCCCGCAGGAAAGTCGGCTTTTCGCCGCCCCTCACGTGCTTGACATTCGCCGTGCTTTTTCCCTTGAGCAACTCGAGGACGGGCGTTTTGAGCTTGATAAGACCGTAGCCGACGGACATCAGCGCGAACGCCGCGGTCGGCAGAATTACGAGAAACAGCAGAAGCTCCGTATGAAACCGCGGATCGAACGCGGGAAGCAGCCCGTCCTCGTTCTGGACGGAGTAGAATTTCGGCATAAGGCAGTGCGCCCCCGCAAAGCCTATTGCCGTTCCGATAAGCACGCTCAATCCGAACACCCAAAAACCTCGCGCTATCCGGAATTTCGAATAACCGAGAGCCTTCAAGATCCCAAGCTCCTGCCTGTGCTGATCTATATAATGCTTGATGTAAAAGCAAAGCATAACCACCGACGTCAAAAGCAGACAGCCGCCGCTCACCGCGCTTATCACCTTTCCCATCGTAACAAGCGCGTCAAACAGCGCGCGGCTCTGCGCGGAGATCTCGCTCTCGATGCCCCGCAGGTCGATATTATAGTTCAAAAACAGCGTACACACAAAAACCGCGCACGCGGAAATAATGATCATTCCGATCAGCTTAAAAACGTCCTTAATACCGATCACCATATTTACCACCCTATCTCATACGCGGTCTTCTGTGTCTGATTGCCGTACTGCTCGACTATTTTTCCGCTGTTCATGCGTATCACCGTTTTTGCCATTTCGGCGATGTTCGCGTTGTGAGTTACCATAATAATCGTGAACCCAAGCTCACGCTGAAGCTTCGCGATATGATCCAGCACCAGCCGCCCGGTCTCCTCGTCCAGCGCGCCCGTCGGCTCGTCAAGGAACAGGGCGGCGGGCTTTTTCGCAAGCGCCCTCGCCGCGGAAACGCGCTGCTGCTCGCCGCCGCTCAGCTCGTGCGGATAGCGTCCGCGCTTTTCGGACAGCCCGAGCGCTTTTATTATCTCGGCGTAGTTTCCGTTATGCGCAAGCTCAGCGCCCATTCTGACGTTTTTGTCCACGGTGAGATTGGGCAGAAGATAATACTGCTGAAAAATGAAGCCGATGTTTTTTCTGCGGAACTCCGTAAGACGTTCGTCGGAGAGCCGCGCTATGTTCTCGCCGTTATACAGAACGCTTCCGCTGTCCGGGCGCTCCAGCCCCGAGGCGACGTTCAGCAGTGTGGATTTTCCCGAGCCGGACGGCCCGAGTATCACCGCGAAATCGCCATCGCCGATATCCAGCGAAACTCCCTTGAGTATCTCGGTGCTGTTGTCCTTTGTGCCGTATGACTTGTGGACGTTTTCAAGTTTTATCATCTTTCTTCCCCCTTATAATGTCAATTATCCAGTCCGTTTCGGGCAGGGTGCCGCGTTTGAGCAATTCCGGCGACGCCGCGAGCTGCTCCATAATGCCCTGAACGCTGCTCCAGAACGTGAACGAAAGCAGATACGGATCGCCCTCGCGGAAGTATCCGTACCGCTGCCCCGCCGCTATCACCTCCGCCGACTGCTCGATCTGATCCACACTCATAGCGATCTCCTTGATGTGCGGCGGGATTCCCTCGCCGCGCCGTATCTGCGAGATCATCATAAACAAATACAGCACGCGCGGTACTTCCCTTGCGTATTGGAACAGTACTTTCAGAAACCCCTCAAAGTAATCGAGCGGGTTTTCAAAGTTCAGCTCGCACGGGGTATTCGTCGCATCCGCGCCGTAGCGTACCAACTCCTCAAGCAGCTTCTCCTTGGACTCGAAATAGTGGAACATCAGCCCCACGCTCATATCCGCCGCTTTTGCTATATCGCCGATCTTTGTGTCGGCGTATCCTTTTTTCGCGAACAGCTCCAGCGCCGTGTCCATTATAAGCTGCCTGCGCTGCTCCTTTTGTTCGTCCCGTGTTGACA
>JAIDPG010000367.1 GCA_029062865.1 Oscillospiraceae bacterium | reverse complement strand
GGCTTCGAGAACCTCAAGGGTCACAGAACCGTCGGCGGAATGCGCGCGTCGATCTACAACGCAATGCCTATCGAGGGCGTTGAGAAGCTGGTTGAGTTCATGAAGAAATTCGAGGCGGAGAACGGCTGATTTTTCGGAGGTAATCATGGCTAATGAAAGATTTGTAAAGACCTATTCGCAGGGCGTTG
Source organism: Oscillospiraceae bacterium (assembly GCA_029062865.1). Lineage (GTDB taxonomy): Bacteria > Bacillota > Clostridia > Oscillospirales > Ruminococcaceae > CAG-115. The sequence goes on along the minus strand of JAIDPG010000367.1, from coordinate 23,483 downwards.
CAAACGTTACCGAGATATGGGTAGATAAGGTAACGGGCGTGAATTACGTTTTTCACATGAACGGCTATGCGGGCGGACTTACCCCGCTGCTCGACAAGGACGGAAAGCCTGTTGTTACCTTGGTTGAGGCAAAATAATAACAACTATTCACCGCCCCGCGCAGCGGGGCGGTGAATAAAAATAGACCCGCGGATTTTCCCCGCCGGAGGCGGGGAAAACCGAAAAAACAATTCTTCCCCCGCGCAGCGGGGGAGAAAATAACAAATTTTGGGAGTTTTTATTATGTACAACATTCAAACGCTTAATAAGATCGCCGCTTGCGGCACGGATCTGTTCGACAAGAGCAAGTATACGTTCGCGGACGACGCGGCGAATCCCGACGCGATCCTGGTTCGCTCGGCGGCAATGCACGATATGGAGTTCGGCGACAAGCTGCTCGCTATCGCGAGAGCGGGCGCGGGCGTGAACAATATCCCGATCGACAAGTGCTCCGAAAAGGGCATCGTTGTGTTCAACACGCCGGGCGCTAACGCGAACGCCGTTAAGGAGCTCGTTATCTGCGGGCTGCTGCTCAGCTCGCGCAAGATCGTTCAGTCCACCGAGTGGATAAAGACGCTCAAGGGCAAGGGCGACGAGGTTTCCAAGCTCGTTGAAAAGGGCAAGAGCCAGTTTGTGGGTCCCGAGATCATGGGCAAGAAGCTCGGCGTTGTCGGTCTCGGAGCAATCGGCGTGCTTGTTGCGAACGCGGCGGCGGCGCTCGGAATGGAGGTCATTGGCTACGATCCGTTCCTCAACGTAGAGCACGCGCTGAAACTCTCCGGCAAGGTGAACTACGTCAAGGACGTTAAGGAGATCTACGAGAAGTGCGATTACATCACGCTGCACGTTCCCGCGACTCCCGAAACAAAGGGAATGATCGACAAGGACGCTATCGCGCTTATGAAGAAGAGCGTGCGCCTGCTGAACTTCTCGCGCGACGCTCTTATCGTTGAGGCGGACGTTATCGCGGCGCTTGACAACGGCGGAATGGCTTGCTACGTGACCGACTTCGGTTCCGATAACCTCATCGGCAAGGAGAACGTTATCTGTCTGCCGCACCTCGGCGCGTCCACTCCCGAAAGCGAGGACAACTGCGCGGTTATGGCGGTTCAGGAGATCATCGATTACATCGACAACGGCAACATCAAGAACTCCGTAAACCTGCCGAATATGTCAATGCCGATCACAGGCGACGCGAAGATCTGCGTTATCCACAAGAACGTAGAGGGCGTTATCAAGAGCGTCACTGAGCCGATCTCCGCGGCGGGCTTGAACATCGAGAATATGGAAAGCAAGTCCAAGAAGGACTACGCTTACACCTGCCTCGACGTAAAGGGCAATCCCGCGGGCATCGAGGATAAGCTCAAAGGCGTGCCGAACGTTGTAGGAGTACGCGTGGTGAAGTAACAGCAACAATGTACTCCCCGCCGGCGGCGGGGAGAACAAATAATATGGAGGCTTTATGAAACACATTTCAGCTATCATTTCGCTCGTACTCGCCGCCGCGCTTTTTTCCGGTTGCAGCGGCGCGAACGAATCAAGCAACACCACCGGCTCGGATACATATTCAAGCAGCGCGGTTTCAAGTCTCAACAGCATAAGCTCCGCGATCGTTTCAAGCACGGACAGCACCTCGTTTGTTGCTCCGACAGCCTCCGATGATGAAAGCTCGCAGCCGCAGTGGCAGATTGAGCCTACCGAGTTTGAGCAGGTATTAAAGCTGCTCGCGGACTACGGGGTGCTTATGTTTGATTCGTTCCCGCCCAACAAAGAAAACTATGATGTTGTTGATAAGACGAAAAAAATACCTACGAAGTTCATTCCCGGATACGAGACCTCGGACGGCGTTCCAACCGTGATAGTCCCTGATGAAAGCTCAATAAATCAAGACGAGTGGACAGAGTGGCATTATAAGCCTATTGACAGCTGGACAGAGCTTCTGAACAGCATGACCACTGAAAAAATGCGGGAAAACTTCATTTATACAGATTCCTTTGTAATTATGTACAAGGACGAGATGTATATAGAACCAACCGGCGGCGGCAGAGGCGTGGGCTTGGGAATGAGCTATCTGCGCCTGGATTCTGTTGAAAGACCCGATGAAAACACCTATGTCCTGACCGTAACGTCCGTCGGCGACAAGGAAGAATGGGGTATGGAAAAGGATTGGCTCGAAACTGAGGTCGTTAAGGTAGTGAAAACCGCCGACGGGCTTCGCATTGACGAGTGTTCAAGAAACGCGTCGGAGTTTTTCCAGCATTATTATTACTTGCGCTATGGCGATATCGAGATCACTATCCCGACGGATTACGACCTTATCAAGAATTTGACATAACGCGTTTTCCCCGCTCCTCAAAAGAGCGGGGATTTTTTTATCTTTTAATTTATATTGTTAATTGCAACGATCGCCGTCGCCCCGATGCCCTCTCCTGCCAAGCCCAAGCCCTCCTCGGTGGTCGCCTTGACGGAAACGCGGCTTAACTCGCACCCGAACGCCCCCGCGAGGCATTCCCGCATCTGCATAATATACGGCGCGAGCTTCGGGCGTTCGGCGATTATCGTGATGTCGAGATTTCCGAGCGAATAGCCCTCGTCCCGCATTCTCTCGATAACAACGCGCAAAAGCCCCATGCTGTCCGCATCTTTGTATTTCGGGTCACTATCGGGGAACAGCTTTCCGATATCCCCAAGCGCAAACGCTCCCAAAATCGCGTCCATAAGCGCGTGAACAGCCACGTCCGCGTCGGAGTGTCCGAGCAAGCCCAACTCGTAAGGGATCTCAACGCCGCACAATATCAGCCTTCGTCCCTCAACAAGGCGGTGAACATCGTAACCAAATCCAATTCGCATATAATCACCTGCTTTTAAATGCTGTTTTCCCCCTCATTCGAGGGGGAAATGTTTTTGTTAAACGTTTTTAACGGCGCGTTTGCCCTTGAACACGGCTTCCGCCGCCGCCAGATCCTCGGGTCTTGTTATCTTCATATTGCAGCCGTTTATCTCCGTGATCTTTACATACTCGCCGCAAAGCTCGAGAATACTGCTGTCGTCTGTGACGCGCTCCAGCGCGGTCTGATCGGCTTTTTCGAGACATTCCAGATACAGCTTTTTCCGGAACACCTGCGGGGTCTGCGCGTAGTAGAGATTTCCCCGCGCGGGCGTGCTTTCGATAAAGCCATTGCTTCCGACCTGCTTCACGGTGTCAACGGCGGGCACGGCGGCTATCGCGGCGTTGTATTTCTCCGCGTCCGCGAACACGCGCTCGATGTCCTCCGTCTCAATAAGCGGTCTCGCGCCGTCGTGTATCGCGATGAAATCCGCTTTCGGGGAAACCGCGGGCAGGCAGCTCCTCACCGACTGCATTCTCGTTTCTCCGCCCGCTATCACCGCAGCGAGCTTTGTCACGCCGAAATTCCGCGCGAGCTTTTCATAACGCGCCGCATCGTCCTCGGGCGCGGCGATGATTATCTCCCCGACCTTCTCCGACTTCTCGAACTTCAGTGCGCTCATCACGAAAACGGGCGTGTCGCCTATCTTTTCGAGCTGCTTATTAATGCCGTTCATTCGCGCCGACGAACCCGCCGCGACTATTATTACAGATACCATTAAATCAACCTCACCGTAAAATAAGCTTGAAACTGTTTAGATAAACTCGTGTTTTCCCCCGCCTGCGGCGGGGGAAAACACATATAGGCTTGCCGGCTAGCTCGTAAAATTCCCGTGGAACTTGAAATAATTCAGCTCGTCGGCGAAATTTTTGAGCAGCTTTTTGATTTTCGGTTCTTCGATATTCCCGTTGAATTCGATGTAGAACATATAGTCATCCGGGAATTTCAGCTTGACCTCGACGGGCAGCGGCTTTGACTGGATCTTCGACATCGAAAGCCCGTTGACGGCGAACTTTGTGAGAAGTCGATAAAGCGCGCCGGAGATGTTCGGGATAGAAAGCGAAACCGCTACGGTGTCCGCGCCATTGTAGACTTCGGTGTTTTTCGAGACGCAGATGAAGCGCGTGCAGTTGTTCGGGTCGGTCGCGATGTGCTTTCTGATTATCTCCAGCCCGTGCATTTCGGCGCACTCCGCCGAGCAGATGCAGCCCATTTCGCCGCTCGGGTTTTCCGATACCATTTTTGCGGCGGCGGCGTTGTTGTGATACGGCACGACCGTCGGGATCTTCCGCTCGTCGATATACTCCGCGCATTGACGAATAGCCTGCTCGTGCCCGAAGATCATCTTGATATCGTCCTCGGAAACGCCCCGCTTTGCCGCCAGAACGTGCGCGCACTCGACCTTGGTCGTGCGGCAGATCTTCACGTCGTGCTGTTCAAGCAGGTCCATATTTACCGTGACCTCGCCCGCCGCGGAGTTTTCCACGGGGATTATCCCATAATCCACGTCGCCGTTTTCCACCGCCTCAAAAACCTCGCGGAACGCCGCGTAGTAGCTTATATTCCCGTTTTTGAACAGCTGCTTTGCCGCCGCGTGTCCGTAAGAGCCCTCAATTCCCTGAACAGCCACCGAAGGACGCTCCTTCGGCTCTTTAATATGCGGAATTTCAACATCGGGCGTTATCTCGTTTATCTGGGAGACCTTGGAAATATCCATAATGTTCATGAACAAAAACGCCGCGCTTTTCTTCAGCCCCTCGGGGGAGTTTTTCTTGACGTTGTCGATAATGAACTTTTCGCGGTCGCTTTGAAACACCACCATATTGTTCGCGGCTTTGTATTTCGCCACGTCGGTCGCTAAGTTCATACGCTCGATAAACAAATCAAGGATCTTATCGTCTATTTCGTCAATTTTTGTTCTTATCTCGCCTAAATCCATTTATCAATCATCTCCCAGGGAAACGTAAACGATGACCTTTTCGCCGCCCTTTACGTCAATTATATCGCCTATATCCTTGTTACACTCGATTACGTAGCCCTCCGGTACGTCCCAGTCGTAATCCTCTTCTATCTCGAATTGAATTCCAAGCTCGGTGAGCGTTTCGGCGTATTTCGTGCCTTTTATATTCTCATAGCTCGGCAGCGGCACGGCGCTCGGTCCGTTGCTGACCTTGACCTTTATTTCGGAGCCGCGCGGGAGCATTTCGCCCTCATCGATGTCCTGCTCGTACATATACCCGCGCTTGTGAGTGTCGGAGTAGACGAAGTCCGGTACGAACGTGAACATTCCCGCATACTGCTCAAGGGTCTGCTGATATTTTCTGTCGGTGAAGTCCGGAACCAAAATTCGCTCAATAACAAGGGGCTCGGAGCTGGTCGGCTCGGAGCTTTCGGGCTCTGTTGAAGTGGTGGTTGTCGTTGTGGTGGATTTCGACGAGCTTGTGCTCGTGGTCGTGCTTGTCGTCGAGCTTTCCTCATTGGGCTTCGGCGCGAAGCCGCCGTTCATCGCGATAGCGAACACGATAGCGAACGTTATCAGAACCACGCCAGCGATAGCCAGCACGATTATCGCCTTTCTGCGTTCCTTTTCCTGCTTTTTCAGACGCTTCTGAACTCTCGGGGAAACGCGCTCCGGCGAGGCGCCCTCCGATCCCGCGCTGCTTTTGGCGGGGGAGTACTTCGGCGGCGTGAACAGGCGGCTTACGAAATCGTTGATGCTGCGCGTTCTCTGTTCGGGAGAGGAGACCATTCCGTGCATTATCACCTTAGAGACGTTCGTTGGCACGTTTCGATTAACGAGCATCGGCTCGGGCATATCGACGATCGCCGCCGATGTGCTTTCTTTCGGCGCGGTGCCCGTCAGAACACGGTAAAGCACCGCCGCGATGCCGTAAACGTCCGTCCAAGTGCCATTCATGCGGTCGTCGGCGTACTGCTCCGGCGCGGCGTAGCCGTTGAATATCTCGCACGCTATCTCGGTGTTTGTTGTGCGAGCGGCGGAGATGCAGAAGTTCGTGAGCTTCAGTTCCATTTTATCCGTCACGAAAATAGTCTGCGGCGAAATTCCTCTATGGATTATCCCCGCCTGATGCGCGAGCGAAAGCGTTGTGAAGATCGGCGGGAAGAGCTCCTTGACCTGATCCCATGTAAGCCCGCCCGTCGAGTTCGCCAGAAAAGTTTTCAGCGAAATGCCGTTTATAAACTCAAAAACCGCGTAGCACGTGTTGTTCTCAAGGAAAACGTCGAGAACTGCCTGAATATGTGTCATTCCGTGGAGCTTCATAAGCGTGCGGTTCAGGTCCTCAAACTCCGACAGATATGTCTTGTATAGCGGGCTGTTTTTGGAATTGACGACAATCTCCGTCTCGCCCTTTTTGCGCGAGCAGAGCGTGTCGGGCATAAACTCCTTTATCGTCACCTTTGTGCCAGCCGCCTTGTCATAGCCGATATAAGTAGCGCCCTCGCCGTTATACGAAAGCAGCCTCCCGACGATATAGCGGTCGGAAAGCAGGGTTTTCGGTTCAAGATAGGTCGGTATAAACGGATCGTCGTCGCTGTATCCGCAAAGCTTGCACGGACCGTCATAGGTCTTGTCGTTCATGCAGCCCATGCAAAGTGATGTTTCGGTAAGCATAACTTTTTACTCCTTCTGCCGGAAGTCAGAGTTTTTGAGAACAGACGATGAAGTTGTTCTATGCATTTGAGGCAACACCGCACAAAGACCGCGCTTCGCGCTTTGCCGCCCGCTTGCCGGCAAATTTTAGGTTGAACGAAGTTCAACACGGTCATATTTTGCCCAAAATCTCCTCACAGGCGCCAGCCTCGTTCGTCGATTTTGTGCAATCTGACGTAAAATTTGCTGGCGCAATCGGACGGCAATCTTTGTGCGGTATTGCCTTAAATACTTGATTTTCGGTTTTCTTCGCCTTAGGCGGGGAAAACCGAAAACACTCTCACCATTAAATTTTACTACAATTTGGCGCAATTGTCAAGATAGCTTGTAATTTTTTGTAAAATATCACACAAAACACTTGCAAATTCTTCTCAAATGTGGTATAATGTAATACAAGGGTAATTGTGCCCAACTATGCCAAGTATCGAAAGGAGTTTTTTGAAATGAGTTTTGTGGATAATATTGTCAACACGACAAAGAACGTTGCCGCTACCGCGGGCAAAAAGACCGGCGAGGCTATCGGGATCTCCAAGCTTAAGGTGAAGAACACCCAGCTTAACATCGACATCAAGAGCAAGAACGAGAAGCTCGGCGCGCTGGTTTACGACATGGCGAAGAGCGGCGAGAAGGACACCGAGGCGTTCGACGCGCTCATTGCGGAGATCGACGCGGCAAAGGCGGAGCTTGAGGAGAACAACAAGGCGCTCGACGAGCTCAGAGGCAAGGTCACATGCACGGTATGCGGCGTCAAGACCGACATCGACAACGCGTTCTGCCCCAAGTGCGGCGCGAAGCTCCCCGAAAAGCCCGCGGATCCCGAGGAGCCCGTGGTGGAGGAATAAGCTGCCAAAAGCAAGAGCTTTGGCGAGTGACCGCAAGCGGTCACCCTGCAAGAAACAAGATACCCCGCCGTTGGCGGGGTTTTTTGTGAAATTTTTGTGAATATCTGCTGCTTTATGCCCGAAAATTATGTTGATTTTCACAAAAAAGCGTGAAATTCCGCAGCTTGTTAAAAAATGCCGTTGTCAAATCCCGATGATTGTGCTATAATTATAGATGTGGATTTTGGCGCTTTTGAGCGTTAAATTAACAAATTCTCAAGCAGAATTGCAATTTGGAACAAAAAAGGAGACTTGAAAATGAAATTTAAGAAGCTTTTGGCGGCGGCAGCAGCGTCTGTTATGCTCTGCTCTATGACCGCCTGCAGCGAGACGAACACCTCGAGCACCGCGAATGACAACAACAGCGCTCCTGCGGCTGCGAACAGTGTTGCAAGCACTCCCGCGGACAACAACAGCACGCCCGCAAGCACTCCCGACGTCGGCGACAAGACGTTCAGCATCGGCGTTTGCCAGCTTTTGGAGCACCCCGCGCTCAGCGCGGCTACCGAGGGCTTTTCCGATAAGCTGAAGGAGCTGCTTGGAGACAAGGTGACTATCGACGTTCAGTACGCTCAGGGCGAGACCACCAACTGCGTAACGATCACGAACAACTTCGTTGCGGCAAATGTTGACCTTATTCTCGCTAACGCGACCTCTCCGCTTACTACAGCGGCTTCGGCTACCAGCACCATTCCGATCGTAGGTACTTCTATCACCGACTACGCGACCGCGCTCGGCATCAAAGAGGGCTGGTCGGGCAAGAGCGGCAAGAACATCACCGGTACCTCCGACCTCGCGCCTATCGATCAGCAGGAAAAGCTGCTTCTTGAGCTGTTCCCCGACTGCAAGAAGGTAGGTATCCTTTACTGCTCTTCCGAGGCTAACTCGAAGTATCAGGCAGACCTGTTCACCGCGGCACTCAAGGCTGACGGCAAGGACTACAAGGAATTCACCGCTGCTGACGCTAACGAAATACCCACAGCTGTTCAGACGGCTATCGGCGAGTGCGACGTTCTTTATATCCCGACCGACAACACTTTCGCTGACGCGACCGAGACCGTAAAGAGCATCGTAGAACCCGCAAAGATCCCCGTGATCGCGGGTGAGGAGGGTATCTGCGGCGGCTGCGGCGTTGCGACGCTCTCTATCAGCTACTACGACATTGGCGCTATCGCGGGCGAAATGGCTTATGACATTCTCGTAAACGGCAAGAACCCCGGCGATATGGATATTCAATACGCGCCGAAGTTCACCAAGAAGTACAACGCGGCTATGTGCCAGTCTCTTGGTATTACTCCTCCCGAGGGCTATGAGGCTATCGCAGCCGAATAATTAACCGCAAAGCAGGGAAATTGAGAAATTGACTTCCCTGCTTTTTTATTAGGAGAACGAAATGGAACAATTACAGTCTTTCTTCAAAGGTCTTGTTACGACCTTTCCGAACGCTCTGCCCGGGAACATCTCGCAGGGGCTTATCTGGGGCATTATGGCTATCGGAGTTTTTATTACCTATAAGATCCTCGATTTCGCCGACCTGACTGTGGACGGCTCTATCAGCACGGGCGGCGCTGTTATGATCGTGCTCACGCTGAACGGCGTGCCTATCCCGATAGGAATGCTTTGCGCGTTTTTGGCGGGGTGTCTTGCGGGGCTTGTTACGGGGCTGTTCAACACCGTGCTGGGAATTCCCGGAATTCTCGCGGGAATTCTTACTCAAATTGCGCTTTATTCGATAAACTTCACGATTATGGGCAAGTCTATTGCCTCCGTGAGCGTTGATCAATATCCGCTGTTTATCTCGATGCGCCGTGTGGCGGTTACAAACGGCTTTGTTACCGTGGCGCTGGAGGTCGGGAAAATAGTTCTCGTTGTCGCGGCAATAATCGCGGCGCTGTACTGGTTCTTCGGCACGGAATACGGCTTTACTATCAGAGCCACTGGCTGCAACTCTAACATGGCACGCGCGCAGAGCATCAACACGAAAAAATCCACGCTTATTACGCTTGTGCTGTCTAATGGTCTGGTAGGACTTGCGGGCGGGCTTCTCGCGCAATACTCCGGCTCTAACGATGTAAACACGGGGCGCGGCGCAATTGTTATCGGTCTTGCGGCTGTAATTATCGGAGATGTTCTGGGCTCGGCAATTCTCGGAAAGCACTTTAACTTTGTCGCGAAGCTGTCCTTCACGGCGGTCGGCGCGATAATTTACTTCTTGGTGCTCCAAATCGTAATGCTCACGGGAATTCCCTCGCAGTTCAACAAGCTGTTCTCTGCCGTTGTTGTTGCGGTGTTCCTGGCTGTTCCGTACATAAGGAAAACTATAAAAACCTCGTACTCGCGAGCCGCCAGAAACGCGGCAAAAACGCTTGATGACGAGAACAACGCTGCTGATATTGAAAATGCCGAGGAAGGGGGCGCGGGCGATGCTGACTCTGACTGATGTAAGAAAGACCTTCAACGCGGGGACGATAAACGAAAAGCACGCGCTGAACGGCGTGTCGCTCGACCTTGCCGACGGCGATTTCGTGACGATCATCGGCGGAAACGGCGCGGGGAAATCCACGACGTTGAACGCCGTTGCGGGCGTCTGGCCCATTGACGGCGGCACTATCGAGATAAACGGACAGAACGTCGTGGGACTTCCCGAGCACAAGCGCGCGAAGTTTATCGGGCGCGTGTTCCAGGACCCGATGACGGGCACGGCGGCGACTATGGAAATTCAGGAAAACCTCGCTTTGGCAAAGCGCCGCGGAGCTTCCCGCGGGTTAAAGTGGGGCGTTACGAAAAAGGAGCGCGAGGAGTATCACGAGCTGCTGAAAACGCTCGACCTCGGGCTTGAGGACAGAATGACGACAAAGGTCGGGCTGCTTTCGGGCGGACAAAGACAGGCGCTGACGCTTCTTATGGCGACGCTGAAAAAGCCCGACATTCTCCTGCTTGACGAGCACACCGCCGCGCTCGACCCGAAAACAGCGGCGAAGGTTCTTGAGCTCTCCGACAAGATAATCGAGGAAAACAACCTCACGGCGATGATGGTAACACACAACATGGCGGCGGCAATAAAGCACGGAAACCGTCTTGTGATGATGAACAACGGGCGGATAATCTACGATGTAAAGGGCGAGGAAAAGAAGCACCTTACCGTGGATATGCTGCTTGAGAAGTTCGAGGAGGTAAGCGGCTCTAAGCTCGACAACGACCGTATGCTGTTCTCCAAGAAATCAGCCGAATAAAAAAATCCCTCGCTTCGCGAGGGATTTTTTATGTAGAATGTATAATTTCAGTGGCTCTCCACGCCGAAGGCGAGGAGAGCCGCAAGTATTTGTTTCATTTTCGCAAATTTTTCTCAAAATTGAAACAAAACCCCCTTGACAAATTACAAAAAAGGTGTTATAATAAAAAACGGCAAAAACCGCTGGCGCGGTTTTTAAGCCGCTTTGCGGCTTGTTCGGCTTCGCCGATCGCCGTTTTTAATTGAAACATCAAATTGTTTTCGCTTCGCGAAAACGCGGCGCTTCGCGCCGCCGCGCCTGCGGCGCTTGAATTTGGGTTATAATATGTTTCGTTGGGTCGGGGAAATACCGACCAATGGCGATTTTCTACGCCGCGGGCGGGGAAAATCAAGCAAAAAACTGGTTTTATATCAAAAGCAAGGTGATTTAATGAAATTATCTCATAAGGAATTTGACGTGCTGGCGGCGATGGCGGGGGCGGATAAGACGCTGACACAGCGGACGCTCGTAACTACCACGAAGCACTCGCTCTCGACGATAAACCGCGTGTGCAAAACGCTTAGCGAGAACGGGCTTATCAAGGACGGGAAGATAACCGACGCGGGGCTTGACGCGCTTGAGCCTTACCGCGCGAAGCGCGCGATCTTCATCGCGGCGGGGTTCGGCTCGCGGCTTGTGCCGATTACGCTGAACACCCCGAAGCCGCTCGTCCGCGTGAACGGCAAGCGGCTTATCGACACGATGCTCGACGCGTGCCTTGAGGCGGGGATAAGCGAGATCTACATCGTCCGCGGGTACTTGGCGGAGCAGTTCGACCAGCTCCTCTACAAATACCCGATGATAAAGTTTATCGAAAACCCGTCCTACAACGAGGCGAACAACATCTCCTCGGCAATGGCGGCGCGGTTTCTGATGCAGGACGCTTATGTTCTCGAAAGCGACCTTCTTGTTTCAAATCCGAAGATAATCCGCAGGTATAACTACTGCTCCAATGTTCTCGGCATCTGGAAGGAGCGCACGGACGATTGGTGCGTGACACAAAAGGACGGCTTTGTCGACGAGGAAAAGGTCGGCGGGCTGAACTGCCACCAGATGTACGGCGTGTATTACTTGAACGCCTCGGACGGCTCGCGCCTTGCCGAGGACATCAAAACGGCGTTCGAGTCGCCCGGCGGCAAAGAGATGTACTGGGAACAAGTCCCGAACGTGAAGTTCCGCGGGAAGTACAAGATAGAGATCATCGAGTGCGACGAGAACGACATCGTTGAGATAGACACATTCAGAGAGCTTAAAGCGCTGGATAAAACCTACGACGTATAAAAAATCACACCGTTTTTTCTTCTCCCACGCAGCGGGGAGAAAAATAAGATAATCTATTTGAGAAACATATCAACAGGAGGATTTAATACTTATGAAAAAGAGAATTATTGCGGGAATTATGGCGGCGGCTTTGTGCCTTGGCTCGCTTGCGGGCTGCAAGGGCGAAAAGAAAACCATCAACATTTATTCCTCGGCGGAGGATTATCGCAACGAAAACGCGCGCAAAATGCTCACCGAGCACTTTCCGGATTATGACATAAACCTCGTCGACATCGACACGGGCACGCTCGCGGCGAAGGTCGCGACCGAGGGCAAGAACTCCGACATCGACATTGTTATGGAGCTTGAAACAACGTATCTTGAAAAGGCAAAGGACAACCTAGCGACGCTGGACGATGTTGATTTCAGCGTGTTTGAGGACGAGTACGTTCCGGCGGACAAGAAGTACACGCCGTGGCTTTTGATGAGCGGCGCGGTCATCATCAACGAGAAGATGCTGAACGAAAAGGGCGTTGCTGTGCCGCAGTCTTACGACGACCTGCTCAAGCCCGAATACAAGGGGCTTATCTCGATGCCAAGCCCCAAATCGTCCGGCACGGGCTATATTTTCCTGCTTAATATGGTGAACGAGCGCGGCGAGGACGCGGCGTTCGAGTACTTTGACAAGCTTGCCGAGAACATCTCCGGGCAGGGCTTTACTACGTCCGGTTCGGGTCCCGTTAAGGCGATTTTGCAGGGCGAGGCGGCGATCGCGCTCGGAATGACGTTCCAGGCGGCAGAGGAAATCGGCAAGGGCGTTGAGCTCACGATAAAATTCTTCGACGAGGGCGCTCCATACACGACCTACTCCAGCGCGGTTATCGCGGGCAGAGAGAAGGACAAGGCGGTCATGGAGGTGTTCAAGTACATCGTAAGCGACGTTTCGCCCGAGGACAAGAAGCTCTACAACCCCGAGAAGATCTTCAAGGTTCAGGAGAGCACAATGACGACCTTCCCCGAAAGCGTTCCCTACGGCAATATGGACGGCATCCGCGATATCGCCAAAAAGGAAGCGCTGCTTGATAAATGGAATCATTAAATTGCTTTTAGGGTTTTCCCCCGCCGGAGGCGGGGGAAAACCAAAATAAAATTTCCCAGCCATAGGCGGGGAAACACCAAATCAAAAATCATTTTAACTACGAGGTACTAACTATGAAAACAAAACTCAAACTCATAAGCGGAATTTTAGCAACGGCAATGCTCTGCGGGATTTTCGCGGGGTGCAAATCCGACGGCGAGGGCGGTTCTTCAAAAGGCGGCGGCAAGAAAACCATCAACGTTTACTCCACGGCAGAGGACTATCGCAACGAAAATGCCCGCAAAATGCTGACGGAGCATTTCTCCGAGTATGACGTGATCTTGACGGACATTGACACGGGAAGTCTCGCGGCAAAGCTCGCCGCCGAGGGCAAGGATTCGGACATTGACATTATTATGGAGCTTGAAACAAGCTATCTCGTAAGGTGCAAGGACAGCCTCGCGACGCTTGACAGCGTGGATTTCAGCCCGTTTATCGAGGAGTTTGTTCCCGCCGACAAGAAATATTCCCCGTGGCTGATGAACAGCGCGGGCGTTATCATCAACAGAAAGGTGCTCGAAAGCAAGGGCGCGGCTGTTCCCACGTCTTATGACGACCTGCTGAAGCCCGAATACAAGGGCTTGGTTTCAATGCCGTCGCCGAAATCCTCCGGCACCGGGTATATGTTCCTGTTGAATTTAGTAAACGAGCGCGGCGAGGATAAGGCTTTTGAGTACTTTGACAAGCTCGCCGAGAATATGAGCGGTGCGGGCTTCACGACGTCCGGCTCGGGGCCCGTCAAGGCGCTGCTTCAGGGAGAAGCGGGCGTCGGGCTTGGAATTACTTATCAAGCCGTAAACGAGATAAACAACGGCGCGGAGCTTGAGGTCATCTATTTCCCCGAGGGTGCGCCCTACAACACCTACTCTGCGGCGGTCATCGACGGCAAGGAAAAGGACGCGGACGTTATGAAGGTGTTCAACTACATCATAAACGAGGTCTCCCGCGAGGACAAGCGGCTTTACATTCCTGAAAAGGTGTTCAAGGAGCAGGCGTCCGATATGGAGAATTTCCCCCAAAACATTAAATACGGCAATATGACGGGGATAGACAGCGTTGAAACTAAGGAAAGACTTCTTGACAAGTGGGTACATTAACAATGATTATTTGTTCCTCCCCGCCGCAGGCGGGGAGGAACAAACTAGCATTACTTAAAAAAAGGAATCACATAAATGGATACACTGATAGTTAAAGATTTAAACAAAAAATTCGACGGCGTTGACGCGCTTTGCGATGTCAGCTTTGAGGCGAGCGGCGGGGAATTTCTCTCGATCCTCGGTCCGTCGGGCTGCGGCAAGACGACGCTTCTGCGAATTCTTATCGGGCTTATCCGCGCCGATTCGGGCTCTATAACGCTCGACGGGCGCGACATCACAAACGCCTCGCCGGACAAGCGCGAAATGGGAATTGTTTTCCAGAACTACGCGCTGTTTGAGAATATGACGGTGCGGCGCAATGTCGAATACGCAATGAGGTTCCGCCCCGAATTAAAGGCAAGCGCCCGCGAAACGGCGGACAGACTTCTTGAACAGGTCGGGCTTACGGAGCACGCAGGCAAATTCCCCGCGGAGCTTTCGGGTGGGCAGATGCAGCGCGTGGCAATCGCGCGGACGCTCGCGCTGTCGCCGAAAATAATTCTCCTTGACGAGCCGATGAGCGCGCTTGACGCGGCAACGCGGCTGTCTCTTCGCGAGGAACTGAAGCGAATTCAGACCGAAATGCACACGACGATGATCTACATAACCCACGACCAGGAGGAGGCGTTCGCGATGAGCGACCGCATTATGGTTATGGGCGAGGCGCACATTCACCAGATCGGCACGCCGAACGAGATCCTTGAAAACCCCGCCGACGATTACGTCAAGAGCTTCGTTATCGACAACCTCAACAAGAAGATCGCGTCGCTGATGAAATATGCGGGGGGCGCGAGATTATGACAGAGAAGAAAAGTTCTCCCGCGGTAAATGTGACGAAAATACTTGTCGGCGTGTTTTTCCTCGCGGCGGTATTTTTCCCGCTGTTCTCGCTGCTGATAAAGCTGAAGGACGCGGATCTTGAGAAGATATTTTCAAATCCGCTTGTCGGAAGCAGCGTTCTACATTCCGTTCTTGTGTCGCTTGCCGCGACGGCAATTTCCGTGACGCTCGCGTTTATTCTCGCGTGGTGTATGGCGAGAACGCGCGCCGCGTTAAAGCCGCTGTTTAACGTGCTGCTGATTTTGCCGATGCTTATCCCGTCTATTTCGCACGGAATGGGCTTGATAATTCTTTTCGGTTCGAACGGCAGAATTACAAGGCTGCTCGGGCTTTCGCAGGGAATTTACGGCTTTTGGGGCATTGTAATCGGCAGCGTGATGTACTCATTCCCCGTGGCGTATCTAATGATACTCGATATTCTCCGATACGAAAACGCCGCGCCGTATGAGGCGGCGGCGGTGCTGGGAATTCCGAAAATCAGACGGCTTACGGCGATAACGCTTCCGTATTTAAGAAAGCCGCTGTTAAACGTTGTTTTCGCGACGTTTACGATGATTGTAACCGACTACGGTGTGCCGCTTATGGTGGGCGGCACTTACAAAACGCTCCCCGTGCTGATGTACGAGGAGGTGATAGGGCGGCTGGATTTCAACAAGGGCGCGGTGTTCGGCACAATGCTGCTTATCCCTGCCGTTATCGCGTTTTTTGCGGATATGTTCTGCAAAAACCGCGCGAATTCCGTTGTTACAAAGCCGTTTGTCATAGCGAAAAAGCCGCTTCGCGACGCGCTCGCGACAATAATCGCGGCGCTTATGTCCGCGGCGGTGCTGTACCCGATAATCTCGTTCGCGCAGCTGACGTTCGCGCAGAAATACCCGATAGATATGACGTTCACGACGCACCACATCGAATCGACGCTCGACAAGGGCGCGTTGGGCTTTCTGAGGAATTCCGTGCTGATAGCGCTCGCGGTGTCGGTTCTCGGCACTGTGATAGCGTTCATAAGCGCGTATCTCACGGCGAGACTGCCGTCCAAAAGCTCGCGGCTGCTGCATTTGCTTTCAATAACGTCGCTTGCTATTCCGGGAATGGTGCTCGGTCTGTCGTATGTTCTCGCGTTCAAGTCGACGTTTATTTACGGCACGTTCGCGATTTTGATTTTGGTAAACAGCGTCCACTTTTTCTCGTCGCCTTATCTGATGTTCTACAACAGCATGGGCAAGCTCTCGCGCGATCTGGAGGCGGTCGGAGCTACGCTCGGCATCGGCAGGTTCAGAATGATACTCGATGTTTTCATTCCGACGCTGCGCTCTACGATTATGGAGAGCTTCTCGTATTTCTTCGTGAACTCGATGATGACGATCTCCGCGGTGGCGTTCTTAGCGACGGCGAAAACAAAGCCCGTGTCGCTGATGATAACGCAGTTTGAGGCGCAGGTGCTGCTTGAGGCGGCGGCGTTCGTGTCGCTGGCGATTCTGGCGGTGAACCTTATTCTGAAGGGCGTTGTCGCGCTCGTAAAAAAGCTCGCTAAATTGCGTTGAATACAACAATCCCCCGCGGAGCGGGGGATTGTTTATTTATTATTATTCGACGTAATAGAAATCGCCTACCAAAGACAACCAGATCTTATTCTCGCCGTCATAACAATAACCGCTTCCGCCAACCCGGTGATCCTCGGCAGTTGCGGCATATTCTTCATCATAGTGTGTCAAAAGCATATAGGGAACGCTTTTAACCCCAGTAACACCGAGAAAATATTTCCTTTCGGTGCAATAATCGTCTCTATGCTTCTCCGCATTGATAGCGACTTCTTCTTCGGTGTAGCCTATGTTACGGCAAAACTCCTCGAACATTGCAAGAGAGTCGCCGTCCGTTATTCTTAAAACGATGTAGTCCTCGGTAAGCTCAACATACATATCGCTGTTTACATCCCCGTTGAGATAATATCTTCCGGTCTTGACCTCGGGGAGCTGGAGCGCCGAGTCAGCGGCAGCCGGTCTGTTCATCGTGATCGCGGTAACGCACCCGCCCACGCCGAGAATTACCACTGCCGCCGCGGCAAGCCCCATTGCCAGCTTGTTCGCGAGCCTTTTTCCCTTTGAGGAGGGAATATGCCGTTCGTCAACATTACTAAGCGCCTCGAAAATCGGATTTATTCTTTTATCACTCATAGCAAGCTCCTTTCTTCTAAGTAAGCCTTCAGCGACGCTCTCATTCGCGAGAGCGCGGAGGTGGCGGCGGTGAGGGACATCGCGCAAAGCCGCGCCGCGTCCTTGATAGGCAGCGCGTTGAAGTACCGCTCCATAAACAGCCGCTTGTGCGTTTCGGAAAGCGTGTCGAGCCAGCCGTTCAGCGCGTTGGTGAGCTCCGAAAGCTCGGCGGCTTCCTCAACGGAGCGCATATTCGACGGCAGGCACTCGTCAAGCTCGGCAAGCAGCTCGGAATTCCGCGTCGGGGCGGTGTTGTAGCGCAGTCGGTTGAGCGTTTTGCGACGCGCGATTTTCGCGACATACGCCGCGAGGTTGTTCGGCTTATCGGGCGGTATCGCGTTCCACACGGCGAGCAGTGTGTCGTTGAGGCACTCCTCCGCGTCGGTCTGCGAGCCTAATATATTGCGGGAGATTTTCAAAATCAGCCGTGAAAACTTTTGGGAAAGCGCCTTTAAGCCCTTGTCATTGCGTTTTTCAAGCAAGGCAACAATCTCTTCATCAGTCACGCGTTTCACCACCTTTGGATTTTCTGGGATTTAGAACATCGACGCTCTTGTTAATATAGTCACGAGTTGGGGAGGTTTTGTCACAAGAAAATTGAAAAAACCCCCGCCCATTCAAAGGGCGGGGGAAATGTTTGTTAATCGTCGATAAACTTCTTTGCTTCCTCAAGGAAATCCCTGCACTCCTCGTCCTCCGCGTGGATAACGAGCGTGAGCGCCTTTGTAAGGTCGAGGCTGAAAATGCCCATTATCGAGCGCGCGTCAACCGTGTATCTCCCCGAAATGAGGTCGAGCTCGAAGTCATAGGAGTTCGCGAGCGTCGTGAATTCCTTCACCTCCGTAATCGAGCCGAGCTTTATCTTGCATTTTGTCATAAAAACGCCGCCTTTCTTTTGTTCACGTTTTGGGAATTGCCCCGCGCGGGTGAGCCCCGCCGTTCGGTTTCCCTTGTCTTTATATATGTAGGGAAAATCCCCCCTGTAAATAATATAACAATAAATTATAAAATAGTCAATAGCTTATTGCAAAATTCGGAGATTTAAAGTATAATATAATTGTAGAGATGTGCGGCTTTGGCGGTATTGCACAAAAATATATTCGGGTTTTTGGCATTTTATCCAACGGGAGATGATCTGAAATGAGCTTAAAGGCTGTAATCCCGCTTGCCGCCGCGATTGCGGCGTGGACGGTATACGATAATTTCCGGCTTACCGTTTCGCGGTATGCAGTCGCATTTCGTGAGCTCCCGGAGGAGTTTGACGGCTTTAAGATAGTTCAGGTTTCCGATTTGCACAACGCACGGTTCGGCAGGGAGCAGAGCAGGCTGATGTCGGCGATACGCGCCGAAAAGCCCGATCTTATCGCGATCACGGGTGATCTGTTCCACACGCTCCGCCGCGAGAACGCCTATTCGTTTCTGGAGCAGGTGGCGCGGCTCGCGCCGTGCTATTACGTTAGCGGCAACCACGAGCAGCGCTTCGCGGACTACTTCACCGCGATCAAGCCGAAGCTCCAAAGCCTCGGCGCGGTCGTCCTTGACGACGAGGCGGCGCGAATTCAAAGAGGCGGCTCGTACATCACCGTCATCGGTCTCGCCGATCCGTCCTTTCAGCGGCACATCCCGCCCGAGCGCCTCACGCACGAGAAGCTAGCGCGGCTTTGCGGCAGCGAGAGCGGCTTCACGCTGCTGCTTTCTCACCGCCCGGAGCTGTTCCTCGTGTACACGCGGCACAACGTCTCGCTCGCGCTGACGGGTCACGCGCACGGCGGGCAAATTCGTATCCCGCTCGCGAAGCGAGGGCTGTTCGCAGTGCATCAGGGCTGGTTCCCGAAATATACCGAGGGTATTTTTGTCGAAAATAATACAAAAATGATAGTCAGCCGCAGCCTCGGCAACAGCACGCTCTACCCGAAAATCAACGACCCGCCCGAGCTGGTGTCGGTGCAGTTGAGAATGTATAATGGATAACGAATACGATAAGTATATTTGCTTCCGTAAATTACAGATAACGATATAATTCGATATACAAATATGCATATTGCTCAAAAATATTACAATTCGACAAGAGGTGACATTGATGACCTTTAAGATCATAACGCTCGGCTGCAAGCTGAACTCCTGCGAGAGCGCGGCTATTGAGAAGAGTTTCCTCGCGGACGGCTACACGAAGGTCGAAAAGGACGACGCGCGCGCCAACGTTTATGTGATAAACTCCTGTGCCGTTACGGGAATGGCGGTGACGAAGGCTCGGCACGCGCTGTCGCGCTGCCGCCGCGAGAATCCGAACGCCGTAGTCGCGCTTTGCGGCTGTTATCCGCAGAGCTACCCCGACGAGGCGGGGCTGAAATTCGGCGCGGACATCGTTATCGGCAACGCCGACAAAAGCAAGCTTCCCCGGCTCGTGCGCGAGTTTATGAAAACGCGCCACAAATCGGTGAAAATTGCGCCGTTGTCGCGGGAATACGACCTCGAAAGCGCCGTGCCCGATATGGACAGAACACGCGCGTTTCTGAAAATCGAGGACGGCTGCGACCGCTTCTGCTCGTATTGCATTATCCCGACGGCGCGCGGGCGTGTTCGCTCGCTGCCCGTTGAGGTTATTCGGGAGCAAGCCGCGCAGTGCGTCGATGACGGACATCACGAGATAGTTCTCACGGGGATAAACCTCGGCTGCTACGGTGCGGACCTCGGGCTTACGCTCGCGGACGCGGCGAAGTCGGCGGCAAGCTCGGGCGTGGAGCGGCTTCGGTTGAGCTCGCTGGAGCCCGAGATGATGACAGACGACGGAATAGCGCGGCTCGCCGAGGTAAAGGCGCTCTGCCCGCATTTCCACCTGTCGCTGCAATCGGGCAGCGACGGCGTTTTGGAGCGCATGAACCGAAAATACGACACGGCGCAGTTCCGGCACGTTGCGGACAAGCTCCGCGAAACGTTTCCCGGCTGCTCGATAACTACGGATATGATAGTCGGCTTCCCGGGCGAGACGGACGAGGAGTTTGCGGAGAGTTTAGAATTCGCGCGGGAGATCGGCTTCGCGAAGATACACGTTTTTCCGTACTCGCTGCGCCCCGGCACTGTCGCGGCGGAAATGGAGCAGGTTCACCCCTCCGTCAGAAGCGAGCGCGTAGAAATTCTCACAAAGGCAGCGCGCGATCTCGAGTGCGAGTTCCTGCAATCCCAAATCGGTACAGAGCACACGGTTCTTGTCGAAAGACCGCAATCCAAGGACTATTCGCATGGATTTACGGAGAGTTATATTCCTGTAAGAATTTACGGAATAGAATTGCCGCGGCATACGCTCGCCGACGTGAAAATAACGGAGATTGGCGACGGTTATTGTCGAGGAATAGTGATTTAGCGCAGGGAACTTTAGCGAATTGCAACTAATTTACGCGGAGTTATTTTCGCGAGTGAATATACAGATTGGAATTACCGGAGCGCTTTTGCCTCTTGTCACAGCATTGACGCGAAGCGTCAATCTGATCTCCGACTTCTAATAGGTATTGAAATTTCCCCCGGCTTGTGCTATAATAAAGGTAAATAAAAAGCGGCGAGGTTTAAGCTCGCCTCAAAAGGAGATAATAAAATGGTTTATCGAATTTATGTGGAGAAGAAAAAACTGTATGCCGTGGACGGCGCGGCGGCGCTGGCGGACTTGAACACCGCGCTGGGCATCAAATCTGTGACGGGCGTGCGCGTCGTCAACCGCTATGACGTGGAGGGAATTTCGGCGAAAAACTTCAAGGCGGCGGTGCCGACCGTGTTCAGCGAGCCGCCCGTCGACGATGTTTACGACGAGCTTCCCGAACTTGGGGAAAACGAACGTATGTTCGCGGTGGAGTTTCTGCCGGGGCAGTTCGACCAGCGCGCGGATTCCGCGGCACAGTGTATCCAGATGCTCTGCAAGGGCGATCGCCCCGACGTGCGCTACGCGAAGCTCTACATACTCTCCGGGAATATCACGGATGAGGAGTTTGCGCGGATAAAGCGCTATCTTATCAACGCGGTCGAGGCGCGCGAGTGCGGCTTCGAGAAGAAAGAAACACTCAAAACGACCTACAAGATCCCGACCAAGGTGGAGACGCTCAAGGGCTTCATCAAGAAAACCGACGAGGAGCTTGCGGAGTTCGTCACGCAATACGGCTTGGCTATGGATAACGGCGATATAAAATTCTGTCAGGATTATTTCAAGAGCGAAAAGCGCGACCCGACTATCACCGAGATACGTATGATAGACACGTATTGGAGCGACCATTGCCGCCACACGACATTCGGTACTATCATCGACAAGGCGGTGATAAAGCCTCCGTATATCGAGACCGCCTTCGCGGAATACCGCGCAGACCGCGCCGAGCTTGGGCGCGGCGACAAGCCTATCTGCCTTATGGATATCGCGACGCTGGCGGCTAAAAAGCTCAAAAGGGACGGGCTTCTGAACGATCTGGACGAGAGCGAGGAGATAAACGCCTGCTCCGTGAAGATAACCGTGGACGTCGACGGCAAGGACGAGGACTGGCTGCTGATGTTCAAAAACGAAACGCACAACCACCCGACGGAGATAGAGCCGTTCGGCGGTGCGGCGACGTGCCTCGGCGGCGCTATTCGCGACCCGCTTTCGGGGCGTTCGTATGTTTATCAGGCGATGAGAGTAACGGGCGCTTCCGACCCGCTGCTGCCTGTTGAGCAGACGCTGGAGGGCAAGCTGCCGCCGCGCAAGATCACGACGACAGCCGCCGCGGGGTATTCGTCCTACGGAAACCAGATAGGCTTAGCGACGGGGCACGTCGCGGAGGTTTACCACCACGGCTATATGGCGAAGCGTATGGAGATAGGCGCGGTTATCGGCGCGGCTCCCGCGGAGAATGTCCGCCGAGAGCGCCCCGCGCCCGGCGACATCATAATCCTGCTTGGCGGGCGGACGGGGCGCGACGGCTGCGGCGGAGCTACGGGCTCCTCTAAGGCGCACTCCGTTCAGTCGCTCGACAGCTGCGGCGCGGAGGTCCAAAAGGGCAACGCCCCCGAGGAGCGCAAGCTTCAGCGTCTCTTCCGCGACCCGGAGGCTACGAAGCTCATCAAGCGCTGCAACGACTTCGGCGCGGGCGGCGTTTCCGTCGCGATCGGCGAGCTCGCGGACGGACTTGAGATCGACCTTGATAAAGTCCCGAAAAAATACGACGGACTTGACGGTACGGAACTCGCGATCTCCGAATCGCAGGAGAGAATGGCTGTCGTAGTCGCTCCCGAGGACGTGGAGAAATTCCGCGCGCTGGCTTCAAAGGAAAACCTCGAAAGCACGCCTGTGGCGGTCGTAAAGGAAGAGCCGCGCCTTAAAATGACGTGGAACGGCAAGACGATAGTTGACATCTCGCGCGAGTTTCTGAACTCCAACGGCGCTGAGAAGCACACCGAGGTTTACGTTCCCGACGTGAACGTAAGCTACTCCACCGGGCGGCATAACACCGCGGAGGACTGGGAAAAGCTCGTAACTGATCTGAACGTCTGCTCGCAGCGGGGGCTCGTTCAGCGGTTCGACAGCACGATCGGCGCGAACACCGTTCTGATGCCGTTTGCGGGGCGCACTCAGCAAACGCCCGTTCAGGCGATGGCGGCGAAGATCCCCGTGCTCGGCGGCAAAACCGAGACTGCCTCGATAATGGCGTGGGGCTTTAATCCCGCCGTTTCGGAGCAGTCGCCGTATCACGGCGCGTACTGCGCGGTCATTGAAAGTCTCGCGAAGGTCGTGGCGGCGGGCGGCGACAACGAAAAGTGCCGCTTGACGTTCCAGGAGTATTTCGAGAGGACGCTCGGCAAGCCCGAGCGCTGGGGCAAGCCGTTTTCGGCACTGCTCGGCGCGTATAAGGCGCAGCTTGATATGGGCTGCGGCGCGATCGGCGGCAAGGACTCCATGAGCGGAACATTCGGCGAGGCGGACGGCGAGCTTATTGACGTGCCGCCGACGCTCGTGTCTTTTGCTGTTACCACAGCAAAGGCTCCCGATATCATCTCCGCGGAGTTCAAAATCCCGTTCAGCAAGATAGGCTACATCGCGCCGCTTTATAACGCGAACGGTCTCCCCGACGCGGCGAGCGTCAAGGAAACGTTCGCGACGGTGAAGACGCTCATTGCCGAGAAAAAAGCGATCT
>JAIDPG010000366.1 GCA_029062865.1 Oscillospiraceae bacterium | reverse complement strand
TAAGGGTCGACGCCTATGCCGATATAAAAAGCGACGATAACGGACACACCGCCGTTATAACATTGCGTCCTCCGCATCGAGGCGGGGCGCATGCGACGGAGCAGATGATCCACGAGGCGGCGGCGGATTTCGGCATTGTGCACGGCTTTGACGAGCTGACGTGCAAAAAGCTCGTAAAGGGGAGAATGTACGATCACCCGGTAATAATCGCGCGGTGTACTCCGCCCAGAGACGGCGAAAACGGCTACATTACGTTCAGATTTGACAAGGAGCATAAGCTCAAGCCGCATCAGAACGAGTTCGGCGTGGCTAATTACCGCGAGCTGAACGCTATCGTGCCTATTCGCAAGAAAGAGATTATCGCGGATATTTTCCTGCCCGGCGAGGGCGAGCCCGGCACGGACGTCTTCGGCAAGGAGATCCCGGCGAAGCCCGGAATTCCCACGAAGGTCAGCCTCGGCAAAAACACGCTCGTAACGCTCGACGGCACGCAGGTAGTTGCGGCTTGCGACGGGCATATCGTTTTCGGCAACGGCAGCTTCCAGGTTGAGGAGGCGGTTACGATAAAAACCGACCTTGATTTGTCCGTCGGCAACATCAGCTTCTTCGGCGACGTTCACATCAAGGGCAACGTAATGGAGGGCTTTTCCGTAAACGCGGGCAAAAACGTCAAGATAGACGGCTCGGTGTTCGGCGGGGAAGTGACCGCGGGCGGCGACGTAGTTATCGCGGGCGGCTGCATTAACACAAAGCTGACGTGCGACGGCAACGCCGATATCGGCTTCTGCGAAAACTCCGAGATATTTGTTAAGGGCGACATCGCGTCAAAGCAGTTTGCGTTCTGCAACGTTTTCTGCTACGGCGCTGTTACGGCGAAGGGCACGAACGGCGTTATCGCAGGCGGCAAGGTCACTTCGATGCACGATGTAAACGCCGGGACGATAGGCTCGGTGAAATACACCCCGACGGAAATCTACATCGGCGACGGCTCGGTGCTTTTCGCGAGAAAGCGCGAGGCGGAGGCGGACTTGAAGGAATCCGTCCGCATTTTCGAGACCGCGATAAAGAACCTCACGTTTTTGAAGCAGAGAAAGAGCGTCCAGGGCGGCTCGCTTACCGAAGCGCAGCAGCGACAGTTCCGCGCGGAAACGCAAAGCAAGCTGTTCCACTCGATGCGGATAAACGAGCTCCAGGCGCTTATAGACAAGCTGGAGGAGGACATAATCCACAAGGACGCGCTCCGCGCGAACGTCACGGGAAAAATCTTCCCGGGCGCGAAGTTTATCATAAACTTCCTGACGCTGGAGATAACCGAGCTTGTAACGCGCTGCTATGTCACGATAGTAAACGACAAGATTGAAACTCTCCCGCTTTAGCAATCATAATTCGGCAAATCGGCACAATCCTCCGAGTTACCTCAAAATATTCCAACATAACCTACTTTTCGGCTTAATATTTCGTTTGCAATTTGAAGGCGGGCGATGTATAATTAAAATATATAGTTTAAATCGGCTTGTAGTATGAACCCGCGGTTTTCCCTGCCGCAGGCGGGGAAGACCGTATAAAATAACGTTTAATGAAAAAAAGACGTTTTACAAGCGGATTAACTGTATTTTACTTATACAATGCCCGAGAGGTGAGCGCATGAAAAACAAAAACAACATAATGATAATCACCACGGTAATAGTATCCTTGCTTGCCGTGATTACAGTCGTGCTAGTAACGGGCTTTATGAGCAGCGCGCGAGGCGGCGAGAGCGTCGCGTCGATCACTCCGCCGCCTGTTGTGGAGGTCTCGGTGGCGGAAAGCCTGCCGGAGCTCTCCGAGCCCGCGGCCGAACGCCTGGACCCTCCCGAGCCTTTCGG
>JAIDPG010000365.1 GCA_029062865.1 Oscillospiraceae bacterium | reverse complement strand
CTATTGTGCTGCCGAGGGAGACGTATTTTGATATCGAGACAATGACGATGAAGATTCCGAGCAGAATACACGCGATGCGCCAATCCAGCACGAAAATCCCCGAGACCGCAGCCAACACGCCCTTGCCGCCTCTGAAGCCGTAATAAAGCGGAAAGCAATGCCCGACGGTCGCCATAAACACCGCCATATACTCCACCCACTTCATTTCCGACGCGTAGTCCGCAGTGTTTACGCCTGCTATCCACTTAAAGCAAAGCCGCACGAGAAGCACCGCCAGCGCCGCCTTTGAAACGTCCCCCACGAGGACAATTCCCGCGGCGGGCTTTCCGAGAACGCGCATCGTATTCGTGAGTCCCGCGTTTCCGCTGCCCATTGTTCTGATGTCCTTGCCGGTTTTGAGCTTGCAGACGATTATCGAGAAATTTATTCCCGACATCAGATACGGCACTACAAGCATTATTAAATAACAAATCCAGTCTTGCCAGCGCATTATTTCACCTTTTTCTTTGGTTTTTTCTTGTGAGGTCTCCCCCGCTCCGCGGGGAAAACCGCCGTTTCCTCACTTTTTTGTTTTCTTCCCAACGGATTTATCGAAATCAACGGGCTTTCCGTAGATTGAAGCCTTTAGCTTTCCGTTTCTGCTGCGGAGCGCCGCGACCAGCATCGCGGGGTTCTCCGAGCTCTCGAATGGAAATGGAAGCGTTTTTCCGCCGATCAGCTTCAGGTACAGCCTGCCGTGCTTTAAATCGGCGCTTTCCAGCTCGTCGTAGGAGACTATTTCTATTCTTCGCCGCGTGAAATACAACAAGGATCTCTCGAAAAACCAACGCTTCCCGATGCTCGGAACGCTCGAAAAGCCCGACAGAATTTCAGCGCGGTAATTCTCCGGGAGGATTTCGAGGCGCTTTTTGAAACGCATTCTCGCGATCAATAAATCGACAAGCGACAGCGCCGTTACAGCTCCCAAAAGCTCCGTGACGATCATCGCAAGCAGCCGGGTATTCTCGCGGGAAAAGCATCCCGTGAGCAGAAACGCCGCCGCGCAGACAGCCGTTACTATCGCGAAGCGAAGCGGCGCAACGCCGTTTACGCGGTAAAACTCCCGTGTGATCTGCTTCATTTTATTCAGTCGCTGAACAGGTCGAGGTCAAAATCGTCGTCATCGTCGTCGGAGAACTCGATGCCTCTGCCAATAAGCAGACCGATTGCGAAGCCGATGATCATAATTACAAACCAAAGCGCGCTTTTTCTCTTTTTCATATTACTCTCCTCTTTCTCTTACGGATAGTTTGATCGGCGTTTTATCAAGCCCGAACGTCTCGCGTATCTGGTTTTCGATATAACGCTGATAGGAATAGTGGAACAAGTCCTTGCTGTTGCAGAACACAACGAAATTCGGCGGATTGGAGCTTGCCTGCGTCATGTAGTAGAGCTTCAGGCGCTTGCCCTTGTCCGAGGGCGGCTGCACTCTCGACGTCGCGTAGCTCAGCATATCGTTCAGCACGCCCGTGGAAATGCGGCGGCTGTGCTGCTCGTGAACCTCGTTTATCATCGAAAACAGCTTTTCAACGCGCTGACCCGTTTTCGCCGAAATGAAAATGAACGGCGCGTAGCTCATAAACGAAAAGTCGACCTCGAGCTTCTTCGTAAACTCCTGCATTGTCTTGTCGGTTTTTTCGTCGACCGCGTCCCACTTGTTGACGGCGATCACGCACGCCTTGCCCTTGTCGTGCGCGTAGCCCGCGACCTTGCTGTCCTGCTCGGTAAAGCCGACTGTCGCGTCTATCATCACGACGCAGACGTCGGCACGGTCTACCGCCATAAGCGCGCGCAGAACGCTGAAATGCTCGATGTTTTCCGTGACCTTTGCTTTTCTTCTCATTCCCGCGGTGTCGATGAAGATGTACTTCTGCTCGCCTCTTATCACCTCGCTGTCGACCGCGTCGCGCGTTGTGCCCGCAATGTCGGAGACTATCGAGCGCTCCTCGCCCGTGATGAGGTTTATAAGCGACGATTTCCCGACATTCGGCTTGCCGATAACCGCGACTTTGATCGCGTCCTCGTCCTCGGGCTCCGCCTCCTCGGGGGGCATTTTCTCAAAGACCGCCTCCAGCAGATCGCCAGTGCCGTGACCGTGGACCGCCGATACCGAGATCGGATCGCCGAGACCGAGATTGTAGAACTCGTAGAACTCCGGCAGCGGCTCGCCGATATGATCGTCCTTGTTCACCGCGAGGACAACGGGCTTGCCGCTTTTCGTGAGCATTGAGGCAACGTCCAAATCGTTCGCGGTAACTCCCGTCGTAATATCCGTGACGAAGATAATGCAGTCGGCGGAGTCGATAGCGAGCAGCGCCTGCTCCCTCATCTGCGCGAGGATAACGTCGTCGGTGCGTGGCTCTATGCCGCCCGTATCGATCAGCATAAACTCCCTGTTCAGCCACTCGCAGCGGCTGTAAATTCTGTCGCGGGTAACGCCGGGCGTGTCGTCGACTATCGAGAGCCGTTTGCCAACAAGCTTGTTAAACAGCGTGGACTTGCCGACGTTCGGTCTTCCGACGATAGCTACAAGCTGCATTGCGCTCACTTCCCTTCCGTTTTAGGTGATAACAAATCCAAGCGGTTTCAAAACCACTTGAGCGGTATACTCCATTTTTATTATAACATACTCCTCGCGGAATTTCAAGTACCAAAACAATTTTCCCGCAAATTATTGACAATCGCCGAAAAATGAAGTATAATAAAGATAGCGGATAGCTAACTGCTAACCGCTATTAAACTAACAATTATAGGGGGTGTTGTTTTTATGGCTAACAAGGTGATCACGATCTCAAGGCAGTATGGAAGCGGCGGACGCGAGATCGGGGAGCGGCTTGCCGAGGCGCTCGGCGTGGAGTTTTTCGATAACAAGCTGCTGGAGGTTGCGGCGAAGGACAGCGGAATTCATCAGTCGCACTTTGAGGAAAACGACGAGAAGCGCTCGAACAGCCTGCTGTATCTGCTGTCGACGGCCTACGGGCAGGGCGGCGTGCCGTTTGACGACTCGCTGTTCTTCGCGAAGCTCGAGGCTATCCGGAAGATAGCGTCGGAGGAGTCCTGCGTGATTATGGGGCGCTGCTCCGACTACGCGCTGAAGGACTTCTCGAACGTGCTGAACGTGTTTATCAGCGCGCCGTTTGAAGCCCGCGTTAAGCGCGCCGAGGAGGTTTACGGCATCACCGCGAAGCACTCCGCCGATTATGTGAAGCGCATCGATAAGCAGCGCACGTCGTACTACAACTACTACACCGACAAGCGCTGGGGGCAGCCGCAGAACTATCATCTCTGCATAGACAGCACCGCGCTCGGGATCGAGGGCACAACGGCGGCGATAATACGCTTCGCGAACGAGTTTTTCAAATAAAATAACAAAGTTCCCCGCCTTCGGCGGGGAACTTTGTTTATGCTTTAGCGTTCGTCGTTGTAGTTTACTTTAATGCTCAACGCTCTTTCCAACTCTACAAGCACTTCCTTGACCTCATCGTAGGTCGCTTTTATCGCGGTTTCGTGAACTAAATTGTACGTCTTTTTGTCGCCGATCTCGGTGATTTTGTTTTTCAGCTCCTCGGCGCTTGCGACTTCTGCGCCGTCAAAGTAGATCTTGTTATTGTCGATCTTGATCTCGATAATCGTGCTTTCGGGCTCGGCGGAGATCTCCTCGGAGGTCGCCGCGGAGTTTGACACTACCGCGCTGCCGCTTCCCTCGCCGTCGCCGTTTCCCTTGCCGAAGCTGAAAAATCCGTTCTGCCAGAGAATATAGCCCGCGGCGATCAGAAGTACAAGCAAAATCAGAAAAACGATCACGCCGCGTCCGCCTCTTCTGCGGCGGCGCTCGTGCTTATGATGCTTTTCGGGAGGAGGGGGAGGCGGCTGATGTCCTTCCGGCGGAAGATTTTTGTCGTGTTTTTTCATACTGAAAACGCTCCTTTCATTATCGAGAAATCTTTTTCGAATTTTCCCCGCCCGAGGCGGGGAAAACGCGGCTAAGAAATGGGATTTATTCTGTAGCGGAAATTGCCGCTGTTCGCCTTGCGCTCGGCGTCCTTCAGCGCCTCGCCGACAGCTTCGTAATCGCGCTCGTAGACCTTGTGGGAATCGTAAGTGAACACGACATAGACGATCGTCTGATTGTCCTTGTCGTCGAGGACCTTTGTTATGTAATCCGTTACGAAAACCTTGAGCTTGTTCAGCGACACGTCAAACTCGTCGTTGGAGCGGTTTTGAAGCACCGTAGAAGCCTCTGAGACCTTGCCGTAGGTGAGCGTTCTTATCGAGTTGTTGTAGTTGTTCTCCAGCCCGATGTTCAGCACTATCACAACGTCGTCGATCGCCTTATAGCTTTCGAGCTTGTTTTCGGCGGCTTTCAGCTTTTCGCGGAGCTCGTCCGCGGTACCGCCCTCGAGCTTCTTCTCCGCGTCGGCAAGCTGTAATTCCAGATCATCAAGCCTGCCCGACAGCTCGCCTATCTCGCCCGCCTGCTCGGAATTCACCTGCTGCGCGGCGTTCAGGGCGTTCTGCTTTTCACCGATCACGCGGCTGTTTTCCTTCATCACCATAAAGATGATTATCATAATAACGTCAAGCAGCGACGTGAGCTCTATTATGATGTCGCGTTTACGTCTGCCGCGCCGCATTATACGTTCCTCTTTTCCAAGTCGTGCTCGTGGATAAGATAATCCGCCTCGTCAAGCGCCCTGTCGAGCTTCGCGGAGATAAGCGAATCCATAAGCTTGAACACTATCGCGAAGATAAGCCCCCAAAGCGTCGTGCGAAGCGCCATGCCGAAGTTCGCGGCGATGTCGTCCGTGCCGGAGAGCTTCATCAGCGAGATTACCGTGCCGAGAATTCCGAGCAGCGGGAACACGGCGGTCAAATTCAGAAACAGCGTGTAGAAAAACGACGCTCTCGCGGAGCTTTTCCCGAGCTGCGCGGTCTCCTCGCTTGTCAAAGAGAGGTCGGCGCTTATGCCGTTGCGGCGGTCGGCTTTCGGGTGAACGAGCCTCTCCAAACCCGAAATGGCGCGCTGAGTTAGGAAAAAAACGCCCAAATTCCCCGCTCCGAGTATGATAATAAGTACGGTTATAAAGTCCATC
>JAIDPG010000364.1 GCA_029062865.1 Oscillospiraceae bacterium | reverse complement strand
CCCCCGAAGGGGTGTCCCCTCGCACCCCCGACGCCGCGTAGCGACTAAAATTTACGAAAGCCGCCTTGACAGCTCTCCCAAGCGCTAATGCGGAAGGCAGCGCGCCTTTAATGCGCCACCAAAATGTTATACCCTTTTATTCAGCGTGATCCGCTTATCCGTGATCTTCGGGAAAACCTCCACGAGATTGTGTGGCTTTTTAAGCGGCGCGGTCTCGAAGTTCTGTGTTTTGTAGCCGATATTTCTTATTATCTTGTTCACTCTGTCCTTCATCGGGTCGATCTCCTTCTCGAACTTCGGCGGGTAGAGAAGCGACAGGTTTACGTCCTCGCCGAGGGCGTACATATCAAGCTCAAAGCGCCCTATGCTGTCTACGTCGAACGTCAGGAACAGGTGATAGTTCCTCTGCGTCGTCGGAGTGTTGTTCGGGTTGTTTTCGTCGTTGTCAACCCAAAGCTCCCCGAACGCCCGCGTATTGCCGACCTCAAGCGGCAGAATATAGTGCGCGAGCGGCGTGAAAACACCCGGCGCGTTCAAAAGGCTTTGCAGCAGATTTGACGCGTTGAAGCTGTCAAGCGATTTCAGAGCGGGGTTGTTGATGTTCGTCTGAATAAAGTCCGTCAGGCTGTCCAGCGTCGAGCTGACGGGCGGGCGAACGCCGTGCTGAGGAAGCTCGCTCTTCACCGCCATTTTGTCGACGATCTGCACGAAAACGCCATACAGCCGCTCGCGAAGCGGAATGTCGGGCATATCGCGGAGCATCGAGTTCAGCTCGTCGATAAGCTCCTGCATCGTGTTCACCTTGGCGAAATCGTCGTGCATCAGCTGAATTTGTTCGACGGCTTCGGCGTTTGCGTCGTTGTTGTCGTTCGCCATAAACAAGCCTTCGATAAGGTTTTTCAGCGCGTCCGTCCCGCTGAAGCGCCCGCGGTTGTAACCCGCGAGAATACTCTCGACATTGTAGCCCGTGGATTTCAGCTCCTGCGAGTAGCCCTGCCGACCCATAAGCTCGTTGAGGTACTTGTGCCAGCCCGTGAGCTCGCGCTCCTCGTTCTCCGAAAGCGCGCCCTCCGCGATGACGTTGCCGTCCTCGTCGAAGATAAGCTCGCTTAAAATACGCTTGCCGTTCTTATCGTAAAGCCGTGCGCGGAAGCCTATTTGCTCCCCGACGGCGTTCAGAACGGGCTCCTGCGGGATCGACGCCAGCGGATAGCCGTCCTCGTCGACTAAGGGCTGCATTATCGGGTTTCCGTCCGCGTCGAACAGCGCGCGCGGCTGATACGCTATGATAACGCCCTTTTGGTCGTAAAGCGGAAGCGCGGGCACAAACGGCAGAATGTTGCCGTTTATATCCACAAGCGGCTGGTTAAGTACAAGATTGCCGTTGCGGCTTACAAGCGCGGGAGTAAAGCCCGCCTGCTCGCCGAATTCGTCAAACACGGGGTATCTCGGCGTGAACGACAGTGGGTTTCCGTAGCCGTCAACCAGCGTCTGCTGGATAATTTCGCCGTTTTCGTCAAACAAAACTTCCGCGAGATGCCCGACGCTGTGCCCGTTTTCGTCGAAAACCTCCTGCCCCGCGACATACGGTATAAAATTCCCCTCGGAGTCCATAAGCGGCTGCCCCGCGACAAGGCTGCCGAACTCGTCAAACATCGCCTGCGGCAGATACCCGACGAGCTTTCCGTCAAGATCGAACACGGGCTGCTCGGGCTCGAACGGAATTGCCTGTCCGTTTTCGTCCACAATTCGGTTGATGTTCGGATCCTGAAAGCCGATTTGGTTTCCTTCCTCGTCAAAAACCGCAATCGGCTCTCGATTTTGGTTGGCATTTTCACCAATAATTCCGCTTTCGATTTTGCTATTTTGCTGAATTTGCGTATTTACCTCATCAAAAAGCAAATTTTTCTCGTCCAAATCGCCCGAAAGTGGTTGATTTTTTGCTGAGTTTGTTGTATAATTAATATCGGAGACTTGTTCTCCCATATTCGCAGCTTCTTCCATAGTGTGGGGGTCCTGCATCGGGTTCTTGTCAAAGATAGCCGAGTACAGACGGTTAAAGGAATTTTTAAGCGATTCCCGAAGCGTGCCGGAGGTTATCTGCGTGAGAAGCAGGTTGAAGTATTCCTTGCACATATAAGGATTGTTGTTGTAGCGCGAGAGATTGTGCGTGATAAGCGGAATGAGCATCTGGGTCTTGTCATCGTTGAGGAGACTGCCGCTCACGTCCTTGAGGATATCAAGCGTGTCGCCCTTAAGAAGCTCGAAGTACTCGTCCGCGTCATCCGCACCCCATTTCTGGGAAAGGTCGAGCAGGCGCTGCGAGAGCTTCTCGTTCGGGGAGTAATACTCGGACAGGAATTTCAGGTTCGCCCTAAGCGCGCCGAGTATCTCGTTCTTGTTCTGCGCGAAGTTTATCGATTTCAGCAGATTGCCGATAAGTTCCTTGGTGTTCGGGTCGCGTGTCGTCTGAGCTACCTCGCGGAGAACGTCGTAGAACTCGTGCCCCGAGAACATCGTGTTCTGCTGCTCCTGGTTCTGAATTTCGTCAACAAGCTCCTCGGAGGTGACGTACAGCTCCTTCGCCAGATCCTGCAAGCTGCCGTAAAGCTCGGTGTGGCCGGTTACGAGCGCTTGGTTCAGCACCTCGATGTTGAGCAGATCCTTAAGCATCTCAACAGCAAGCGTCGGGTCCTTAGCAACCTGCACCGAAAGCGGGATAAGCTCGCGGTTGCCCATTTCGAGGCGGCTTCTTGAGGCGGAATCCGAATTACCGCCCGCCGCTCCCACGCCCGTAAGCTTGACAATGTCAAACGGGTCGGTCGTACCGTCCTGCTGGCGTGGACTGTAGTTATAGTTTTTCGAGGTTATGGGGTTGTTGATCTGAGGGATCTGCGCCATAAACTGACCTCCTAGCATCGGGAAAAATAATCTCTACTAATATTGTAACATATTTTCAGAGAATAATAAAGGGGATTTTGAAAAAAATTTTAGAATCGGGTTTTTAAATTTCAAAAAAACGGTTCTTTTATATATAATCGGCAGATAAAGCGAATAAATTTAGTCCGCTGCGCCGAACGTTAATTCAAAATAAACGCCGCAAGGCGTGTTTCGGAAAGGAATTGAAAATATGGCAAAAATCGAATCCGGCATGGAAGCAATGCTTGATATGTATTTCTTTGAGACCAATTCGCTATTGGAACAGCTTGACGAAATACTGCTTCGTACAGAAACGGCAAACGCGTTTGAAAACGACGACATCAAAGAGATCTTCCGTATAATGCATACGATAAAGGGCTCGTCGGCAATGATGGGCTTTGATAATCTGTCCGTTCTGGCGCATAAGGCGGAGGATATGTTCTTTGTCATCAGAGAAAACCCCGACGTTATCACGGACGTGAGCTTCGTGTACGATCTGGTATTCCAGGTTTCCGACTCATATAAGGCGCAGATAGAGGCTCTCCAGAATAACGTAAACGGCGAGTATGAGCAGATGAATTTCGACGACCTTATCGACAAGCTGATAAAGGCGCGCGATAAGCTGAACAATGAGGCTTCGGGCGTAAGCTCGGCGGATTCCGCGGGCGGCAATGAGGAAGCGGCAGAGGACGCAGCTCCCGCAGTGAGCGGCGGCTCGACGACCGTGCGCGTGTTCTTCGAGGACGGCTGCCAGATGGAAAATCTCCGCGCGTTCCTGCTCGTAAATACGATCCGCGACGAGTGCTCGTTCCTCGAGTTCACCCCGAGCGACGTTGAAAACAACGCCGAATCCTCAAAGGAAATTATCGAAAACGGCTTTATCGTATCGTTCACCGCACATGACGGCAAGACCGATTATGTCCTTAACCTTATCCAGGGCGCGATGAACGTTCAGTCATATGAGGTGCTTACAAGCGCTCCCGCGGCAGAAGAAAAGCCCGCGGCGGAGCTCCCGCCCGAACCCGCGAAGGAAGTAAAGCTCGAAAAGACCTCCGCTCCCGCTCCCGCAGCGGAAGCTCCCGCGGCAAAGCCCGCGGAGAAGAGCGCGGTTGAAAAGGCGCAGGCAGCTGTCGCGAACGCGAACTCCGGGGGTCAGCAAAAGCAGAACCTCATCAGTGTAAACCTCGCGAAGCTTGACGCGCTGCATGATATCGTCGGCGAGATCATCACGACCGAGTCTATGGTTATCTCCAATCCCGACCTTGAGGGTCTGGAGCTCGAAAGCTTCAACAAAGCGGCGCGCGATCTTAAAAAGCTCACCGGCGAGCTTCAGGACACCGTTATGTCTATCAGAATGGTGCCGCTGGCGGGCGTGTTCCAGAAAATGAACAGAATCGTCCGCGATATGAAGAAAAAGCTCGGCAGAGAGGTCGACTTTATCCTTGAGGGCGAGGACACCGAGGTCGATAAGTCTATCGTTGATAACCTGCAGGATCCGCTTATGCACCTTGTCCGCAACTGTATGGACCACGGCATCGGCGAGGAGGACGCGGAGACGAGACAGGCGCTCGGCAAACCCGCCAAGGGCACACTGAGATTGTCCGCGCAGAACGCCTCCGGAGAGGTCGTTATCACGGTTTCCGACGACGGACAGGGCATTGACCCCGAAAAGATAATGGCTAAGGCAAAGAGAATGAACCTTCTCACAAAGCCCGAAAGCGAATATTCCAACAGAGAGATCCAGAATATGATACTCCTGCCGGGATTTTCCACGAACGAGGTCGTTACCGAGTTCTCGGGGCGCGGCGTCGGAATGGACGTTGTAAAGGCGAATATCGAAAAGTGCGGCGGTCAGATCATCGTTGACTCCAAGAAGGGCGAGGGCACGAACTTTATTATCAAGATCCCGCTTACAATGGCGATCATCGACGGTATGGAGATCACCGTCGGCGGACTTGTGTTCACCGTGCCGATTTCCACTATCAGAGAGAGCTTCAAGGTAGAACCCGACCAGCTGCTCAACGATACAAACGGCAAGGAAATGATTATGATACGCGGTGTCGTTTATCCTATCCTCCGCCTGCATGAGAAGTTCGCGATAGATACCGAAATCACCGACCTTAAGGATGGCATACTCCTGCTCGTCGAAACGGACAACAAGAGTATGTGCATCTTCGCCGATAAGCTGATAGGCGAGCAGCAGGTAGTAGTAAAGCCCTTCCCGAAGTACCTTTCGAGATACAACATCAAGGGCGAGGGTCTTTCGGGGTGCACGATCATGGGCGACGGCTCTATTTCGCTTATCATCGACACTAATCAGCTTATAGGTTAAGGGGGAAATATAAAATGACTAATGACGTAATCAGAGAAGCGGTCGCAAAGCAGCAGTCGGGCGACAGAAAGCTCGCTGCCGACAACAGTATTCTTGGAAAAGTAATGACGTTCAACATCGGCGAGCAGGTTTACGGAATTGAAATCCAGTACGTAACCGAAATCATCGGCGTTCAGCACGTAACAAAGGTCCCGCACATTATTAA
>JAIDPG010000363.1 GCA_029062865.1 Oscillospiraceae bacterium | reverse complement strand
ATAACAACCTGATCGATCTTGATTTTCAGCGCCTCCGCCTCGTCGATAGTCTTTGTGTTTTCTGGCAGATGCGGGAAGGAAACGGTCGATTTTACAGTCGACAAATCTATGTCGATAACGCGGTTATAATGCGCGTTGGGGTCTGCCTTGAATTTTTCAAACGAGCGGTTTGAACGCTCCTTTACATACGCCTCGGTGATCTCGTCCACCTCGAAAATGCCGTTCTTCGCGCCCGCTTCTATCGCCATATTCGCCATGCAAAGGCGGTCGTCAATCGAGAGGTTTTTAAGCCCCTCCCCCGTGAACTCCATTGACTGATACAAAGCGCCGTCAACGCCGATCATTCCGATGATGTGGAGAATAACGTCCTTGCCGCTTACCCACTTATTGAGCTTTCCCGTGAGGATAAACTTGATAGCTCCGGGCACCTTGAACCACGCCTCGCCCGTCGCCATGCCCGCCGCCATATCTGTAGAGCCGACGCCGGTAGAGAACGCGCCGAGCGCGCCGTATGTACAGGTGTGCGAATCCGCGCCGATCACGCAGTCCCCGGGGATAACCAGACCCTTTTCGGGGAGCAGCGCGTGCTCGATGCCGACGTTTCCGACGTCGTAGAAGTTGTCAATATCATACTTCTCGGCAAAGCCGCGGCACTGCTGGCACTGAATAGCCGCCTTGATGTCCTTGTTCGGCGTGAAGTGATCCATTACAAGCGAGATTTTACTCTTGTCAAACACGCTTGTAAAGCCGTTTTTGTTGAACTCGTTTATCGCCACAGGGCTTGTGATGTCGTTTCCGAGCACCATATCGAGCTTCGCTCTGATAAGCTGCCCCTCGACAACACTGTCAAGTCCCGCGTGCTTCGCGAGAATTTTCTGCGTCATTGTCATTCCCATTTTGTCTACCTCCAAAACTATATAAAAATACATTATTATTATAACACTTTTTTCTTGATATGTAAAGGGTTTTCGGAAAATTTTACAAAAAATTCCGCACAACGAAAATCGCTATGCGGAATTTGATCATCACACCTTCATACGCCCGGAATATATCTTCGCCAGAATTCCATCGGATATAAGCGGGAAAATATCATCGGCGTCCAGCATTGACATCGGCATTATATCCGTACATTCGAGCGGATTCCAACCAATCGTCGCGAAATCCATAAGCGCCTGGGCGGCACGGTCGTTATCACCGAGGAACATAAATATCCTAGCGGCTTTGATGTGCGCCCAATCACGCAGTTCCGGCGACTTGCGGTGCATTTCATAGAGCCGCAGAAAATCATCTGTGCTGCCCGAGCTGTCGATCAGGATCAGCATATCGCTTGCGGTGCGGGTGTCCTCCTCGGGCGGACACTCCAGCTTCGCGAGCTGCTTTTTGTGATACTGCGCGTAACCGTCAAAAAGCTCGTCATAGCTTTTCGGAGCTTCGGGTGGAGAGTATTTTTGCGTTGAATTGAATTTGCCGTCCGCGCGGTCGAGTATCTGCGGGATAAAAGTCAGGTATCGCAAGCCCTTATTCGCAAGCTGCTCCTCGGAAAGACCTTCGTAAAGCGCCTTCAAGTACTCTATGCAGTCCTTTGCAATGGGCTGCGACCTCGCTCTGATCAGCGAAAACGACAATGCCATAGCGGTCTGATGCCACATATTGCCGGTGTACCACTCGCCGAGATACGGATAATACTCCATAATACGCTCGATCGCCGTTTCAAAATTGCAGCCGAAAAACGCGAGCTGCGCCTCGATTGCTGCCTTTTGCCGCGGCAGCTTCTCAAATGCCGCCAACCGCAGACCCGCTTCCTCATAATGACCGTCTCTGTACAGCTGAGCAATATCCCGCAGCTTTTTCGGCACACTCACGACATTGATGTTATTAAAATTTATCGTTGAAATATCGGGAAATCCCATAATTGCCTCCAACAAAAAGCTCCCCCGCTCAAAGCGAGGGAGCGCAGCCTTAAATGTGCTCGTTGATGTAGTTGATAAGCGCGCCGATCTGCGGCTTTGAGAACTGCGCGTCCGCGCCGACGCTCTCTCCCTTAGCCCTCATCTGCGCGTTGATAAGTGACGAGAACAGATAAACGGGAATACGGTGAAGAATGTCGTCGTCCTTGATGCGCTTAGTGAGGTGGTGCCCGTCCATTTGCGGCATTTCAATATCGGAAATAACGCAGGAAACGTGGTCGAGAATATCACCCTTCATGTCTCTGTGCCCGCTGATGTAATCCCAAGCGTCTCTGCCGTTGTCGAATGACACAATGTTCTGATAGCCCGCGTCGGTAAGCGTGCTCTGGATAAGTTTGTTGAGGAACGGCGAGTCCTCGGCGATAACGATATGCTTGTCTGCCTTGCTCTCGTCCGTCATTGTAGCGCCCGTAGCGTCGATAACCGCGGAGCGGTTGATGTCGCTTACGATCTTCTCAAAGTCGAGGATCAGAATGATTCTATCGGTGAGCTTAGCGATACCCGTCGCGATATTGTTTGTTCCGTCGCCGGAAATGCGCGGCGGCTTTTCAATATCCTCCCAGGAAATACGCTGAATTCCCTTAACGGAAGAAACGTGGAAGCCTACGTCCATCTGGTTGAAGTTGCAGATGATAAGAAGGTCGTGCGCAACGTCCGTGCTCTCCTTGTTGAGCACCTTATGTAAGTCTATAACGGAAATGACCTTGTCGCGCGGCGTGAAAACACCTTCAAACTCGGGGGGAGAATCGGGAACGGGGATCATCGGTGTGTAGTTCATGATCTCGTTTACCTTGGCGATGTTGATGCCAAAGCTCTGCGTGCCGACCATAAACTCCAGCACTTCCAGTTCGTTTGTGCCGCTTTCAAGGAGAATATTATTTTCCATATCCAAAAAGCTCCTTTAATAATTTAATCATAATGACCGCAATATCACGGCACATTACTATACATATATATTATACAACATTATTTCCAAAAAATCAAGTGTATTTCTCTGAAAAATGTATGATTTCCGCATAAATTTAGAAAAAGTTATTGACAAACAGGAAAATATGTGGTAAAATAATATCATAAAGTAAAAAGGAGGCTTGTGTTATGGAAATGCAGATAGCGTCAATGGCAATGTCTATGTCCGAGGCGAAGGTGGCGCAGGGCGTTACCGTAAGTATGCTTAAGAAGACTATGGAAGCTTCCGAACAGTCAATGCAGACCATTCTTGATATGCTCGACAGCATCCCCTCCCCCGACGGCAAGGGGCAGCTTCTTAACGTGCGCGTTTGATAAGTTATAACCTAACAAATCCCCGCTCCGACCGGAGCGGGGATTTTTATGTATTGGCACGCGGTTTTCCGTAATTTCCCCCGCCGCAGGCGAGGGAAATTGCGTTTTATACCACTTGGAAAATATAAAACTTCAGATAATCCGTCTCGGGAACATTCCACAAAATCGGGTGATCGGGCGACTGCCGCCTCGCTTCTATCTGCCGAAGCGACACGTCCGCGTCAGCTGCCGCGTCGTGGAGCATCTGCTTAAACAGCGATTCCGTCATAAAATGCGAGCAGGAGCACGTCGCGAGGTAGCCGCCGCGGTTCAGCAGCCGCATTGCCTTGAGGTTTATCTCCTTGTACCCGCGGAACGCGTCCTTTACGGTGCTTTTGCTTTTCGTAAACGCGGGCGGGTCAAGAATGATGAAATCATATGGACTGTTCCCCGTTTTATAAAGCTCGGTGAGAAGCTCGAAAACGTTCGCGCAGGTGAACTGAATATTATCAAGCCCGTTGAGCCGCGCGTTATTTTTGGACATCTCAATAGCGTCCGCGGATATGTCCACCGCGTTGACGAGCTTCGCACCTGCCGCCGCGGCGTTCAGCGCGAACGCGCCCGTATGCGTGAAGCAGTCGAGCACGGTTCTTCCTTTCGCGATACGCCGAACTGCTGCGCGGTTGTACTTCTGGTCAAGGAAAAATCCCGTTTTCTGCCCGTTGATGTAGTCGACGGAAAATTTCAAGCCGTTCTCGTTGATTTCGGTAACTCCCGGCAGATCGCTCCGCAAGCCGCTCCAGAAGCCCTTGTGCTCTTCCATTCCCTCCAGCGTGCGGATTTTCACGTCGCTGCGTTCATAAATCGCGCTGATGCGCTCACCCATTTTCTCAAGCTCGGACACGAGCAACTCATACAGCATATCCTTGATCTTCTCGATACCGAGAGATAGCACCTGCGTTACAAGCACGTCTCCGAAGCGGTCGACGGTGAAGCCGGGGAAGCAGTCCGCCTCGCCGAAAATCAGCCGACAGCACGAAAAATCCTCCGCCATAACGGTTTTTCTGTACTCGAGCGCATAGCGCACTCTACGCTCGTAGAACGACCTGTCAAACCTGTCGTTGGCGTTCCGCGAAATAATTCTGACGCGGATTTTTGAGTGGCTGTTGAAATATCCCGTTCCGAGATATTTCATTTTCGAGCTGAAAACGTCAACAAGACCGCCGTCCTCGGGGCCGCCGTCAAAATCGGTTATTTCGTCGGAATAAACCCACGGGTGCCCGCCGCGGAGCTGCTTTTCCGCTTTTACCGTTACCACAACATAGGGGAAATCACGTTTCATACTGTTCTCCGAAAACAAACACCCCTCCCACACGGGGAGGGGTGTAAAAGTCAATTATTTCTTATCGTCTTTACGCTTCTTAGCAGTGAGACCAAGAGCTATAGCAGCTCCTGCCGCACCAAGACCGATTCCGCCGAGGTTGTCTTGAACACCCGTGTAAGGATTGTTTCCAAGCGGAACATCCTCATCAAAGATCTCAATTCCAACAGGCGGTTTATCACCGCGAGGTACCTCGTCATCCTCGATAGTTATGCCATCGTCATCCGTATCGGTAGGCGGAACAGGATTCGAAGGGGGATTGTGTGGCGGTTCCTCGGGATCGGGATCCGGCTCGTCATCGTCGGGCTCGGGATCAGGTTCCGGCTCGTCATCGTCGGGCTCGGGATCAGGTTCCGGCTCGTCGTCATCGGGCTCAGGATCAGGTTCCGGCTCGTCTTCGTCGGGCTCGGGATCAGGGTCCTGATGGTTATCCTCGTCCGCGCGAGCACGTGACAGGAGGCAATCTAGGGGGGCGGGTTCTGGTTGAATAAAAAAAGGGGGGGGGGGGGGGAGGGGGGGGGGGGGGGGGGGGG
>JAIDPG010000362.1 GCA_029062865.1 Oscillospiraceae bacterium | reverse complement strand
CGCCATTGCCTCTGGTCGCGGGGGCTCGGAGAGGGGTAACACCGACAGGTCAACATATTTTTGTTCAAAAACCCCACGCTCCGCGGGAAGGGGGGAGGGGCGGGGCTCCGCCCCGCGTGCCCCGTTGGGGCTTCGCCCCAAACCCCTTGTGGAGGCAAAATCCCCTGCCGTTCGGCGGGGGATTTTGTGTTCTCAATTATCATTTATTTACGAGAAGTATAAAGCTATGCGAATATTTAAAGCCAAGATTGGGCAGCTGCGCCTCTAAGCCCTTCATATTGTAGACTTCTCTCACCGCGTTTATGAAATCCTTCTCGTTGAAGTCGCCGGTGTAGCGAATCGCGATCACCTTATCCGTGCTGCCGTCGAGGGCGTTCGACAGCGCCTTCTTGAACTCGGTGATATTCGCCGCCGAGAGGTCGTTCGCTGTGTAATATTCCTTCGGCGAATCCGCGACGGAGAACGTCCCGACCAACGTGTCCAGCTCGTAGAATTTATCCTCGGTGTAGCCCGATATCGCGAGGTCGTCCTCGCCGCCTTGATAGAGGTAGAACGGAATTCCGCAGTTTGTAGCGTTGTTCGTGCAGTCGGTCTGATACCAAGCGCCGTCAAGCTTTACGGCGTTCCACGCGTGCGGCATATCGCCGTTGAGATAGCCCGTGATGACTTTAGTCTCCACGCCGCTAAGCGTGCAGAGCAGCTTATAAGACAGCGCGTAGCTTTGGCAAACACCCTTTTTCTTAACGAGAATTCCGTAAGAGTTGTACGCGTCCTCGCTGTCCTTCCAGTCGTCGCCCTTTCTGTAGTTGTTCTTCTCCGCCTCGGCAACCGCGTCGAAATCATAAGCGGTGTTGTCGTTAAGATAATCGTAAAGCGCACGGCACTTTTCCTCGTCGGACATTCCGCCCGAGATCACCTCATCAACGATAGCGTTCGCCTCGTCGAGAATTTCAACCTGTCTTTTCTCAAGCTCGGACTGCGTGTAGCAATATTTTACGTGAAGCGCGAGAGAGCCGTAATCATATTTGTACGAAACCACGCCAAGCACGTAGGGGTTCTGGTAATAAACCTTCTGGAACACGTCCATCAGGTTATCGTACTGCTGAAGCGACGGGAACGCCTCGAGGGAGATCCTCTCGTTGCCCGCTATCAGATTTCTCGCGAGCCATTCCTCCTCCGCGGACTCCGCGAAGATCGAAAGCGAGGTCTGCTCAACAATATCGTTGTTGCCTCTTTGGATATGATTCTCGGTGTTTTCGAGCTGGCGCTCAACGAGCGTCCGGTCATCGGGATCGCCCGGTTCAACCGCCGGCTCGGATACGGGCTCGGAGGATTCGGGCAGGCTTTCGGAGGTCTCGGGAAGGCTCTCGGAGGTCTCGGGAAGACTCTCGTTAGGCTCTGTCCCGGGCTCGGTCTCTATGATCGTCGGAACGCTCGCGTCGGGGTTGAACGGAGTGTTGTTCTCGGGGTCGGCTTTGGTGGAGTTGTCGAAGTTGGTGCCGTCAAATCCGGTGGGAGCGTCGCCCTCTTTCTTGGTTCGGTAATAATCCATTTTGCCGTTGAGAATATCCATGCTGCACTCGCCGGTGATAGCCGTGCCCTCAACGGAGTAGCGATAATGCGGATAATCCGTTCCCAGAAGCGTTTTGCCCCAGTGGAATTTGTAGGTAACGGCGCGCTCGGTTATCGAGCCGTCGATGTTCTTTACGCGGACGGTCTGCGGCAGATCAGCCTCGCTGTCAAGCGTTTGGAACATAATGTCGTCCTCGTCAACGACCACATACGGAATAACGAGGTCGGAGGTGTGGACGATGTTTGACAGCCCGCTTTCCTTGTCGCCGTAGAGCGCCGTTACAAACCACGAGCCGTTTACGGAATAGTTCTGCCCGATAATAAAATCGGTATCGTCATCGTCAAGTATCGGGTCGTGGTAGTGGATAGCCAGACCGTGATCCTTGCCCGCGAAGCAGTCGAATTCGGTCTCGGTGGTCGTCGCGTCCCACAAAAGGTGGCAGTCGCCGTTAACGTCATACGCGTACTCCGCGCCCATTACGGGTTCGTTTATCGAGCCCGTCCAGTTCTTGTCGGTGTTGCCGTACCAATAAACATTATAGCCCGTCGCGCCCTC
Organism: Oscillospiraceae bacterium; assembly: GCA_029062865.1. Taxonomy (GTDB): domain Bacteria; phylum Bacillota; class Clostridia; order Oscillospirales; family Ruminococcaceae; genus CAG-115. Next base: position 3,007 of record JAIDPG010000362.1, on the reverse strand, counting down.
AACGGCGTCCCACACGAGCTTAAATCTGCCCGTGCTGTCGACAACTCCCTTAAGCGTCGGGATAGCGAGGTCGTGCCTTACGGTGAAAGGAATGACAACGGGCTCGTCAAGCTTGACAAAGCCGTCCGCGTCCAGATCGACCCAAACCGCGAGGTAATACATCGAGGCGTTGCCCCAGACCTCGGTTCTGTCATCGAGATAAGCCTGCTCCTCTGCTTCCGTTGTGAGAACACCTCCGATAGGCGCGACGCGGAGCGTCTTGCCGTCCTCGTCAAACATAGCCGACGAATAGAGCATGCTCTGCTCGGAGCAGGAGGGATCGGTGTGAACCGTCACCATATCCCACGGGTTTATTTCCGTAAACGAATCATAATAATCCGTTTTGAATTTAAACTCGAAAACCTCGTCGGGTGCGACGTTATAAAGCGGCATTATGTCGTCATCAGCGCTTCCGTAAGCGTTCTTGATATCCGCGACGGAAATGACCGCGCTGTAATTCTGCATTCCGTGTTCGCTCGTCGTCGAGCTTGCGCTGCTTGAAGTTGTGGAATTCGCCGCGCTTGTTACGTTGTTTTTGCTGCAGCCCGTCATCAACAGGGTGAGCGCCAGCGTGCCCGATAACAGCGCCGTTAAAGTTCTGCTTTTTCTCATAGTTGTCCTCCAAAATATCGTGTAAAGTTCGCTTGTTTTTCCTCCTACGACGAGGAAAAACAAATCGTGAAGCGCGTTTGTTTTCCTCGCCTTGGGTAAAGGATAATAAGAAAGCGAAGCCGTGTTTGCCTGTGTGTTTTTCGCTTTCACAATTAACACGAATTCAAACTCCAAAACGCTGCAAAATTTACGGAAGCTTGTAAAAATTCTCCTCGAAAATCAGAATATCCTCGGAAATTCTGAACTTGAAAATGTCGCCGTTTTCGAGCGTCAGCATATAATGATCGCCGCCGTCTGCCGCCTTTTTGTCGGATATTCGGGCGGCTTTTATTTTCTCCGCGAGCGCCGCGCGCTCGCCGTCGTCTACAAGATCGTCATAATCGAACGTGTTCGTGTCGCTTTTGTAGAGCGCCGCGCCGCTTTGAGAGAGCATTTCCGAAAGCTCCCGCGGGAGCGCGTCGCCGTCCGACAGGCTGTTTTCGTTCCCGAAAACGCCCGTCGCGTATGGAAATCTCACGTCCGCGGCGTTTATGTTCGCGGGATTAACGGGCGCGGGCTCGCTTCTATTCGGGAGGTTCACAAAAACAGTAACTGCCGCCGCTGCCGCCGCGACCGTTCCCATGATCGGCAGAAAAACAAGCAGGCGCGCCTTTTTGCGTTTCAGCTTTTGCGCCTCTTTTTCCACGTTCATTTTATATTCAAGCCGCTCCAGAAATTCCTCGCTCGGCTTGATCTTCTCCTGCATTTCGCTGTATTCACGCTTAAAGTCCATATCAAATACTCTCCTTCAAAATCTCCCGAAGCATATCCCGCGCTCTTGTAAGCTGCGAGCGCACCGTGGCTTCCTTTTGCTTTGTAACGGCGGCGATCTGCGCTATCGACATATCCTCGTAATAAAACAGGTGTATCGGCACGCGATACTTTTCGGGAAGGCTCTGCACCGCGTAGTAGACCTCGCTTTTCTCCTCAAGCTCGTAGGAAGGCTCCGCGCCCTGCCCGATATTCTCGATATTATCGGAATTTGCCCGATGCCGATAATGCGCACTTTTGACGAAATCGTTCGCGCAATTTACGGCGACGCGCAATATCCAGGCCTTGCGGTGCTCCTCGCTGCTGAATTTCTTGTCAGCCCCTATATATTTCAGGAACACATTCTGCGTGATGTCCTCCGCGTCCGCGTGGTTTTGCGTCCGAGCGTAGGCTATTCGGAAAACCGAATCGGAGTACATTTCCAGCAGCTGCTTCGCGGGGAGGTCTTGCTGAAATTTTTCCATTTTACAACTCCTTATGGTCGTCTTATATATAATACGAAATTGCCGCGCAAAACGCTGCAAAAATATTATTTTCCGTTTCTCACCGCCGCAGGCGGGGGAAACGATCGTAAAAGTCTTGCTTCGGCGTCTTTAACCGAAATTCCTCTTTCGCATATAATGCACTAAATAACGCTTTGGAGGTTTTGGTATGAGGATCTTATTTGCGGGCGGCGACGCTCGAACAGAATATGCGGCGAAACGCCTTTCCCGAACGCACGAGATTGTGAAGCCCGGCGAAATTCGCGGGCGGCTTGACGCGGTCGTTCTTCCTCTGCCTCTTTCCAAGGACGGTGAAACCGTTTTTGGAAGTGACCTGACGTTTGAAGCGTTGTTTGAGGAAATCGGCAAATTCGCGGACGAGCATACTCTCGTGCTCGCGGGCGGCGAAGCCTCGGCGCTTTCCGAGCTTTGCGAACGCCGCGGATTTACGCTTATCAACTACTTCGCGCTTGAAGCGCTGACGCTGAAAAACGCCGCGCTGACCGCCGAAGCGGCGCTGTGTCTGCTTTCCCAAAGCACGGACGGCGCGCTGCTCGGCTCCGAGACGCTCGTCGCGGGCAGCGGGCGCATCGCGATGTTCCTCGCGGAGCGCCTTCGTGCGTGTCAAAGCAAGGTGACGCTTGCGGCGCGCGACCCGGCAAAGCGCGAGCTGTTCAAGCTGCGCGGCTTCATCAACGCCGTTCCCCTTGACGAGCTCCCCGGCGTTCTCCCGTGCTTTGATTTCATCGCGAACACGATCCCCGCGCCGATCTTCGGCGAGGAGATGTTCGCGAAGATGCGGGAAGGCGCGGTTTATATTGAGCTCGCGACGCTCCCCGCGGAGCCGCTTCGAACGTTCGCCGAGCGCTCCGGGATAAAATATATTTTCGCGGGAGGACTCCCCGGAAAGTGCTCGCCCAAGGCGGCGGGGGAGGCTATCGCGGAAACGGTCGAGGAAATCCTCGCGACACGCTCTAGGTAGAAAATTCTTGCCTCATTTTGGGGTTATAAAAAAGCAAAAAAATATAAATATTTTTTCTATAAAAAGCTTTCCCCATTTCGGG
>JAIDPG010000361.1 GCA_029062865.1 Oscillospiraceae bacterium | reverse complement strand
GAACAAGATCGCGCACAAGCCGCGCGTGGATAAATCCGCAAACGTGCCCCGAAATAAACGCGACCATAACGATTTGCTCCACGTCCTCAATAATTCCCGTGAACATCGTTGCAATTTCGTCCTGTTGAATTTCAGGCGAAAGCACCTCGCCGCAAATCCTGCAAACCGCCTTCGCGTCGTTGTGTTCGGCGGCTCGAATTGTGAAATGAAGCATGGCTCTCCCCTATTTGGTAATTGATTGCGCAAAGCTCTCACCGTCAATTTCTCCTTTAACGCCGAGGAGCTCCAGAGCCGTCGCGCAAATGTCGCCGAAGCAAGCCCTTGTGCCGAGGTTCGCGGGCTGAATTCCCTCACCGTAAATCAGCACGGGAATATATTCGCGAGTGTGGTCTGTGCCGCTATGGCAAGGATCGCAGCCGTGATCGGCGGTGATGATTAGCGCGTCGTCGGGCTTCATTTCGCCGATAAATCCGCCGAGCCACTTGTCGAAATCGTTCAGCGCGGCGGCGTAGCCCTCCACGTCACGGCGATGCCCGAACTGCATATCAAAATCCACGAGATTAGTAAAGCAAAGCCCGTTCCAGTCCTCTTTTTGATATTTCGAGGTTATCTTCATATCGGCGTTATTCCCGATTTGTCGGTCACAATCCGTGATACCCTTCCCCGCGAAAATATCGTAGATTTTCCCGACCCCGATAACAGCTTTTCCGTTTTCCCTGAGAATATCCAAAGCCGTGTTTTTGGGAGGAGTTAGTGAGAAATCGTGGCGGCGTGATGTCCTCGTGTACGGGTGCTCGCCCTCGAATGGACGCGCGATAACGCGCCCAACGGCGAAATCACTGGTGAGAATTTCCCGCGCCATTCGGCAGTATTCGTACAGCGTCTCGGGCGGAACAATGCTCTCGTGCGCCGCTATCTGGAAAACGCTGTCCGCGGAGGTATAGACGATAAGCGCGCCCGTTTCGACGTGCTCTTTTCCGTAATCAGCGATGACCTTAGTGCCGGAATACGGCTTGTTGCAGAGCGTTTTGCGCCCCGTAGCCTTCTCAAACGCGTTAATTACCTCCGGCGGAAAACCGTCCGGGAACGTCGGGAACGGCTTTTCGGAAACGCAGCCGGCTATCTCCCAATGCCCGGTCGTAGTATCCTTGCCCTTGGAGCTTTCGGCAATCTTAAGATACGCGCCGATGGGATTTTCACACTTCTCCCCCACCGTCACGCCGTCGATGTTGAAAAGCCCGAACCTTTGCATATTCGGAACGTTCAAGTGCCCCGTATTAAAGCAGGAGCGCAGCGTGTTCGCGCCCTTGTCACCGAAGTCCGCTGCGTCGGGCATTTCGCCGACGCCGAAGCTGTCCAGAACTATCAGAAAAACTCGTTTCATTTACTCACCCTCCCCCAAAATACGGTATTTCAGCTTGTTTGCGATTATGTAAGTCGTCTCATAGTCACTTTCCAGCGGAAAGCGCTCGGTGTGTTGTTTTATATCAAAGCCCTCATGATCCGCCCAGACGATCAAAGCGTCATCGCGCGTTTCTCCAAGTAAATCCGTGCGGAATTCCAAAGTTGCGTCAAACAGATCGTTGAAGTAGCGATCCCGAAAGCCCGCTATATTGCAGTGTCTGACGCCTGAAAACAACAGCTCTATCGGCTTGCTCCACTGGCTGTGGAGCGTCATTAGCAGCGTATGCTCGTCTGCGCTTATCATTTGATACATTACCTCGTTTTCGTCAACATAGCAGCCGCTGTTATAGCTGATCGACACAATAACGCTGTCGTGAAAGCCGTGGAAATCGCTCATCAGCTTTTCAATTGCCGCGCCATCCTTAACTTCGATCCACATCATTCCTCACCCAAAAGCAGCCTCACGGCAGAGCTTGTGCCTATCCTCTCGCAGCCCTCGCCGAGGAACATTTCGAGGTCGGATTTGGTTTTCACACCGCCCGCAGCCTTTATTTTCACGTTTGCGCCGATGTGCTGCTTAAACAGCCGAATATCCTCTATATTCGCGCCCGCCGTGCCAAAGCCCGTCGAGGTCTTGATATAATCGGCTTTGGCGTTCGTGACGCATTTGCAAAGCGCGATTTTTTCCTCGTCGGTGAGATAGCAGGTCTCTATTATCACCTTGAGTAGTTTGTTGCCGCAAGCCGCCTTAACGTCCGCAATCTCGCGCTCGACTTCAAGGAATTTGCCGTCCTTCACCCAGCCGAGGTTGATCACCATATCGATCTCGTTCGCGCCGTTTTGGATAGCATCGCGCACCTCGAAGCACTTCGCGGCGGTCGTGGAATACCCGAGCGGAAAGCCGATGACCGTACAAATATTCAGCTCGGGAAACTTATCGTGTGCGAATTTAACAAAGCTCGCGGGGATACAAACGCTTGCGGTATGATAAATCAGCGCCTCCTCGCAAAGCTGCGTAATCTGCTCCGCCGTCGCGGTGGCTTTTAAAAGCGTGTGGTCGATGTGCGGGAAAATCTCCGAATTGTTCATAATTGCTCCTTATTTGTACAGTCTGAACGACTTCAGGCACAAAATGCTGTTCGCCGAAAGCTTCAGATCGTATTGCCCCATCGGCATCACGACCTCCGCGGAAAACGTCTCGAACCGCTCCGCGCCGCCTGTCTGCGGTATCATAATCCGCGCGAGTTCCATGCCGTTTTGCGCGTTTGCGATAACAAGCTCCGTTTTTGTCGAAGGATTTGCCACGGTTATTTCAAACGTAGTTTCGCCGTTAAGGCGGCAGTTTTCGTAAACCAAGCTGCTGAATTTGTCGCTTAACAGCGCGTATTCCTGCAAATCCTTCGTCGTCCTGAGCTCCACGCCCGACCAGCTCCACGAAGCCGCCGCGGGAACGGGCTTTGTTACGTCAAGCCCTGTGTATTCCTCGGCGTTGATTTTGATGTCAATCGTCTTGCGTATCTCCTCCGACGACGCGCCAACCTGTATCTCATAAGTGCCGCTCCAAAGTTTTTTCGCATTGGTGTTGACATCCCAAAAGGCAAGATCGTCTACGTCGAACGACAGCTTAACGGCGGTGGAAAGCGTTTTGTCAACGTGAATTCTGTTGAACGCTTTCAGCTCCTTTTTCGGCGTGGCGCTCGAAAACCGCGGCGGCTTTATGTAAAGCTGCACGACCTCGTCCGCGTCGAACATCCCGATGTTGTCAACCTCAAACGAGACCTCAACGCGCTCGCCGCTTGTAAACTCCTCTTTGTTGAGTGACAGCTCGCCGTATTTGAACGCCGTGTACGAAAGCCCGTGCCCGAACGGAAACAGCGGCTCGCCGTTGTAATAACGATACGTGCTCTCCGTGGCGATGATGTTGTAATCCTTGATGTCGCCGAGCTCCTTTTCGGAGGAATACCACGTCATCGGGCAACGCCCTGCGGGCGAGATCTTCCCGAAGAGCGTCCTTGCGACCGCCGCGCCCATTTGCGGCCCCGCGTGGGACGTGTGGAGAATCGTCCCCCAGTCGCTTCCGACGGAATACGGAAAGCCCGAAACCATAACGATAACGGTGTTTTCCTTGTGCTTGCTGACCTCCTCGATAAGCTGCAGCTGCTTTTGCGGGAGCTGAAGATCGCGCCTGTCGCACGTTTCTCTCGCGCCGATCTGCGGATAATTCCCGCAGAAAACTATCGCGTTCTGCGCCTCGGTTATTGCGCGGCTGACTCTGTCTATTCCCGAAGAGAAAACCTCCAGATTAAAGAACGAATTGCCCTGCGGCTTTATTTTATCGGAAACTCCGATGTTTTTTTCGTTGGTAATGCAGAGAAATTTCTTGAGGAAATTTTTCAGAACTATCTCGCTCCCGCGATGTTCAAGATAAAATTTCTCCCTGACCTCCCAGCCGAACGGAACATCGGCATTGCACTTCATAACGCCGCAGTCCGAAAGGAATTTTCCGTTTACGCGAGACTTAAACGACACCGCGCCGTCGCCCCACTCGAAAAGCTCCAGCAGGCATTGCTCATTGATAAGCGGCGCGTCGCAGACGAGCGAGCCGTCGTCCGCGATGCGGAAGTAAAACCCGTTTTTCGCGTTGCGAAGAGCGATGATGTCATTACCCGATTCGTAAACGAGGTTATCCCGCCCGACAAGCCCGGTAAGCCCGTCGAGGATCGTGGGGTTTTTGTCGGAATATCCCGTGTACCAGTCGCGGAAATTCATATCCGCGTGAACGCCGATTACCGCGCATTTTTCCTTAGGATCAAGCGGCAGAATCCCGTGCCTGTTTCGGAGAAGCACGATCGATTCCTCCGCGGCGCGAAGCGCCGCTGCTTGGTACTTATCGCAGCAGAGAAGCTCCCTCGGAAGCTCGTCATACTTGCAATAGTCGTCAAACTCCCCAAGCAGGAACCGCGCCTTTAACATTCCGAACAACGCGCCGTCGATGTCGCCTTCAGTGATAAGACCGCGCTCCAGAGCCTCCCGCGCCGCCGCGTCAACAACATCGCGCTCGTCGTTAATAATATCCGCGCCGTGGTTTTTCATCATTCGCGCAAACGTTTCGGCGTGACAGGCATCGGTTTTATGGCGCGTGACGTTTTCGACAAAATCCCAGTTGTCGTTTATCGAAAACAACATACCGAGCTTTTTGAGCTCTCCGACCTCGGGAGAGCAAAGCGCCTCAACGCCGTTTATCGCGCTGTAAGCCGTCATCACACTTCTTGCGCCTCCGTTTTTTATCGGACATTCAAAAGCCTTCAGATAATAATCGTGTTTCAAAACCGCGGGGATAGAAGCGTTGTCGCAGGTTCTGTCCTCCTCGTGGTTGTTCGCGTAGAAATGCTTCAGCGTCGGGATAACGCAGGCGTGCTTTTTGTCGGTGCCATACATTCCCTTGGTGTAAGCCGCGGTCATTGCGCCCGTGAGGAACGGATCCTCGCCGTAGCCCTCCTCGGTGCGCCCCCAGCGCGGGTCGCGCTCCAAATCGACGGTCGGCGCCCACAAAAACAGCGAGCTCTTCCCCTCCCTGTTGTAAATACGCGCCTCCGTGCCCGCGACAACGCCGATCTCGTGCATAAGGTCGGGGTCAAATGTCGCCGCAAGCCCAAAGGGCTCCGGGAAAACGGTCGTCGGCGCTTCTCCAAACAGCACATCGGCGCCGTCCTCGCTGCGGCTTACAAGCCCGCGCGCCGCTTCCGTCCCGATTTTCAGCGCCTTTATCCCAAGCCGCGCTATCGCCTCTTGTCGTCGAGTAATCAGCAGCAGCTTCTCGTCAAGTGTAAGCTCCTTTAACAGAGCCTTTACGCGCTCGTCAATCGGCAGCGTTGTATACTGAAACTTAAATTGGCGCATTGCGAACTCCTTTCAACTAAAAAACTAACCTGGAAATACGATAAGATATCTCAATTATGATTTTTTGCGGATTTCCCCGCCGGAGGGAGGAAAACCTCAAATGATGTTAGTCAAATTATCCGTTTTCTTAACAGCGAGTGCGGCGGGACTTCAACATCGGTTTAGATAGTGAT
>JAIDPG010000360.1 GCA_029062865.1 Oscillospiraceae bacterium | reverse complement strand
CTATGGGTGAGGGCGAGATCGTTGTCCTCGAGAACACCCGCTTCCGCGGCGCGGACGAGACCAAGAACGGCGAGGGCTTCGCGAAAGAGCTCGCGGATCTCGTTCACGGTGAGGTTTTCGTTATGGACGCGTTCGGTTCTTCTCACAGAGCTCACGCTTCCACGGTCGGCGTTACGAAGTTCGTTAAGGAGACCGCGGTTGGTTATCTTATGAATAAGGAGATCGAGTTCCTCGGCAATGCCGTTGAGAACCCCACTCGTCCGTTTGTAGCGGTGCTCGGCGGTGCGAAGGTTGCCGATAAGCTGAACGTTATCTCCAACCTGCTTGACAAATGCGACACGCTTATCATCGGCGGCGGTATGGCGTACACGTTCCTGAAAGCTCAGGGCAAGGAAGTCGGCAAGTCGCTTGTTGACGACGAGAAGCTTGACTACTGCAAGGATATGATCGCGAAGGCGGAGAAGAACGGCAAGAAGCTGCTGCTCCCGATCGATACGACTATCGTTGACAGCTTCCCCGATCCTATCGACGCTCCCATCGAGACCGCGGTCGTTGACAGCGGCAGCATTCCCGCCGACAAGGAAGGCTGCGACATCGGTCCGAAGACTATGGAGCTCTTCGCTAATGAAGTTAAGTCCGCAAAGACGGTTGTCTGGAACGGTCCTATGGGTGTATTTGAGAACCCGATCCTCGCAAAGGGTACTATCGCTGTCGCGAAGGGTCTCGCGGAGGCTAACGCTACGACTATCATCGGCGGCGGCGACTCTGCTGCGGCTGTAACGCAGCTCGGCTTCGCTGATAAGATGACTCACATCTCCACCGGCGGCGGCGCTTCTCTTGAGTACCTCGAGGGCAAGGGTCTCCCGGGCATCGACGCTATCCAGGACAAGTAATTCAATTAACAATTGACAATTTCGGTGAGCCGCCGCGCTGCGGCGGCTCATTTGTTTTTTGAGAGGCATTATGGAAATCGACAAACGCATCGCCGAAATAATGCTCAAAATGGAGCGGCTATCGGAGAAGCACCCTCTTGACACGTGCGGCGAATTCCCTCCGAAATGGAGCGAGCCGCTTTCCGAGGAGTACGTTGCGGCGTTTGAGAGCTCTAACGGAATAAAGCTCCCCGAGGATTACAGGCGGTTTATAACCACCGTAGCGAGGGGCGGCACACAGCCGTTTTACGGACTGCGAAGCATTGACAAAAAACGAGAGCACGCGCTCACCGCAGATTTAACGGCGAAATTCCCGTACACGCTGAAAAATCCTCTGAATATCGAGAGTATTTCCGATGAAGAATATCGTAGGTTGTTTGACGAAGATAGCTGTGATTTGGGATTTATCGTTCTTTGCGACGAGGGCTGCGGAATGTTCAACATTCTTATCGTGAACTCGGACGACGCGGAAACCTACGGCACGGTGTGGTTTTACGACCTCGCCAACGATATGGGGATTTTCCCGCTTACCGATCCCAAAAGCGGCAAGGCAATGCGCTTTCTCGACTGGCTTGAATACTTCGCCGACAGAACATTAGAGCTTGACGACGACGATTATTTCAGCTATTCAGAGCTGATTGGCGATTTTTAAAAGCAGCGGGTCAATTCGGAAAGGAAACAGGTGACAGGAAGAAAGTATTTCATAGACAATCTTAGGGTAATATGCATTTTGCTGCTGTTCCCGTTCCACGCGTCGATGTGCTTCCTTTCGGGCGACTATTACGGCTTTTACGTTTACGGCGGGGAAATTCCCGCGCTGCAATATATCGACCTTGCGGTGTATCCGTGGTGGATGTCCTTGCTGTTTGCGTTAGCGGGAGCGTCGGCGTTTTACGCGCTGAAAAAACGAACCGCCGCCGAATACGCAAGGGAACGCGTTTTGAGGCTGCTTATCCCGTTCGTGAGCGGGCTGCTGCTCTGGATACCGATACAGAGCTTTCTTGCGGACGTTTTCTACAACGATTATCAAGGCGGCTATTTTAGGCACTATCCGGTATTTTTCACCAAATGGACAGACTTGACGGGTTATGACGGCGGGTTTACGCCGGGGCACTTGTGGTTTATACTGTTCCTGTTTGTGTTTTCGCTGGCGTTTCTTCCTTTGAACGCCCGGTACGCCAAACGGGATAAAAAGCCCGAGCTGTCGAAAATACCCGTTGTGGTGATGATTGTCGGCGGATTTGTGCTGCTAAGCGCGGGCGGTCTTGTTGCTAACATCGGCGGAAAGGGCGTGCTTGAATTTGCGATATGCTTTCTGTTGGGCTTCTTTTTGTTTAGCGATGATAAAGTTATTGAAAAGCTGAAGCGCAATTGGATATTGCTTGGCAGCTTGTGGCTTGCGATGATGATCTTCCGCTGCGTTATGCGAAATGTCGGAGTTGAAAGCGAGCTGTTTTGGTATCTGGATTTCAGAGCCCTGGAGTGGACGGGCGTTCTGGGCGCGGCGGCAGTCGGGGCTAAGCTGTTGGACTTCAAAAGCAGGTTTTCCGACTACTTTTCTCCCGCGTGCTTTCCGATCTATTGGCTTCATCAGACTGTGCTTTCGGCGGCTGCATTCTTTATCGTAAAGCTCGATTGTGACGGCTTTATACGATTTATCTTGATAACGCTCGTCAGCTTTGCCGTTACCGTTGGGCTTTATGAGCTCTGCAAAAGAGCCGCACCGCTTCGGTTCATTATCGGAATAAAAACAACAAAATAATTTGAGAGTTGATCTCAATTGAAAGGAATGGTTATACTATGAAGAAAAACGTAAGAAAGGCGATCATCGCCGGTAACTGGAAAATGAACAAGACCCGCCCCGAGGCGAAGGCTCTGCTTGAGGAGCTCAAGCCGCTCGTTGCGGACGTTAAGAGCGTTGAGGTAGTGGCTTGCGTGCCGTTTACGAACCTTGAGACCGCGCTCGCCGCTACCGCGGGCACAAACATCAAGATCGGCGCGGAGAACTGCCACTTTGAAAAGAGCGGCGCGTTCACAGGCGAGATCAGCGCGGATATGCTCGCGGAAATGGGCGTTGAGTATGTAGTGCTCGGTCACTCCGAGCGCCGTCAGTACTTCAACGAGACGGACGAGACCGTAAACAAGCGCACAAAGGCGGCTCTCGCGGCAGGCTTGAAGCCTATTGTTTGCGTCGGCGAGCTGCTTTGGGAGCGCGAGTGCAACATTACCGAGGAGGTAATCGCGCGCCAGATAAAGCTTGACTTCTTCGATATTTCCAAGGATGATCTCCAGAAGTGCGTTATTGCTTACGAGCCCGTTTGGGCTATCGGCACGGGCAAGACCGCGACCGCAGACCAGGCGGAGGAGGTCTGCGCGTTTATCAGAGCGCAGCTCGCGAAGCTCTATGACGCAGACACCGCGGAGAGCATCACCATTCAGTACGGCGGCTCGATGAACGCGGGCAACGCCGAGGAGCTCGTTTCCAAGACCAACGTAGACGGCGGTCTTATCGGCGGCGCGTCGCTCAAGGCTCCCGATTTCACGGCTATCGTTAAGGCTGCGGAGAACGGCTGATGAACGCAATATGCTTCGCATAACGCTTTGACAATTAACAATTTTTACTGAATGTCGGAGGTTGATTATGAGTTTCTCAAAAGATGTTCTAAGTAAGTTCCCTTACGAAGAACCAAGCGATGAATTACTTGAGGCTATTGCCGAAGTTGAGGAAATGAAGAAAAACCCCGATAAGTATAAAGGGTATTCCGATGTTTATGAAATGATGAGGGATATTCTGTTATGAAAGAAGGTAAACAAATGGCAAAACCTATTTTATTAGTAGTAATGGACGGCGTAGGCTATTCCAAAACGGGGCTCGGCGACGCCGTAACGCTCGCGAACACGCCGACGTTGGATTGGCTGCTCGCGAACTGCCCGAACACGCGCCTTAAGGCGCACGGCGACGCGGTTGGACTTCCCAGCGACGACGATATGGGCAACTCCGAGGTCGGGCACAACGCGCTCGGCTGCGGGCAGATCTACTCGCAGGGTGCAAAGCTCGTAAACGAGAACATCGAGAGCGGCAAGATGTACGACAGCTCCGCGTGGAAAGAGCTCGTATCGAACGTAAAGACCAAGGACAGCACGCTGCACTTTATCGGTCTGCTGTCGGACGGCAATGTTCACTCGAATATCTCGCACCTCTTTAATATGCTGAAAAAGGCTAAGGCGGAGGGCGTTAAGAAGGTACGCGTTCATACGCTGCTGGATGGACGCGACGTTCCCGCACGCTCGGCGGAGATCTATATCAGTCAGCTTGAGGACGTTATGAAGGAGCTCAACGACGCAAGCTTTGATGCGAAGATCGCGAGCGGCGGCGGACGTATGAAGGTAACAATGGACAGATACCAGGCGGATTGGGCTATGGTCGAATACGGCTGGAACACTCATGTTAAGGGCGAGGGCAGACAGTTCGCTTCTGCTTTGGAGGCGCTGAACACTCTCCGCGCGGAGCTCGACGAGGACGACCAGAATCTCCCCGCGTTCGTAATCGCGGAGAACGGCGTGCCCGTAGGCAAGATCACCGACGGCGACAGCGTTATTCTCTACAACTTCCGCGGCGACCGCGCTATCGAGCTTTCCATGGCGTTCGATATGGACGAATTCACGCACTTCAACAGAGGACCGAAGCCCGACGTTTGCTACGCGGGTATGCTGCAGTACGACGGCGACCTGAAGCTCCCGGCGCGCTTCCTCGTAAATCCCCCGGAGATCCACGATACGATGTCCGAGGTGCTTGTAAAGGCGGGGCTCCGTCAGTACGCTGTTTCCGAAACGCAGAAGTACGGTCACGTAACGTATTTCTGGAACGGCAACCGCTCCGGCAAATTCTCCGAGGAGCTTGAGACGTTCAAGGAGATCCCGTCCGATAACGTTTCGTTTGACCAGCGCCCGTGGATGAAGTCCGCGGATATCGTCGACGATCTTATAGAGGCGATCAAGTCCAAGAAGTACGACTTCCTGCGCTGCAACTTCCCGAACGGCGATATGGTAGGGCACACGGGCTCGCTCCCCGCGACGATAATCGGCGTTGAAAGCGTTGACATCGGGCTCGCGAGACTTAAAGCGGTCTGCGATGAGGAGGGCGTTACGATGCTCGTAACCGCCGACCACGGCAACGCTGACGAGATGCTCGAAAAGAACAAGAAGGGCGACGTTCAGGTTAGAACCGCGCACTCCCTCAACCCCGTGCCTTTCATCATCTATGACAAGGACACGACCTACACGATAAAGGACGGCAGCTACGGGCTTTCTAACGTAGCGCCTACGGTTGTAAAAATGCTCGGGCTTGAAGCTCCCGCAAGCTGGCAGGCGTCAATGGTCTGACAATTTAAAACAGATGCGCTCTTAAATATTGATTTGAGAGCGCATTTTTTGTCGGGAGGCAAATATGAAGAAAATAATCGTTATTGGTTTGGGCATCATTTTCTGTGCTATTCTGGCCATTTTGATAGCTACACCTGTTGTAAATGACAATGTCGCGAAGAAAACCGCGAAAGAGCTTTCGGATCTGCAGCTTCCGCAAAATACCGAGCATATTGAAACCGTTTCTAAGGCAGGAAAATTGGATGGGAACGGCAACGGAATGCAGTATTTTGGCGCAATACTCATTAAAAGCGAGCTTCCCTTAAACGAATTGGAGGATTATTATTTAAGCAAGATACAATGCGAGGTTAGAAAGCAGACGACCTCGGAAATTGCTATTATTCAACACAGAGATTTGGCGTTCAAAACTGAAATAAACGGAGATAATTTTTATATAGTTTATTCGTGGGTAACCAACAGCGGATTATTTCACGAGCTTGATATAAGAGGTCGCTACTGAGTTACATTAACCGAAACGCCCCGCCGCGAGAAAAATCGCGACGGGGCGTATTATTATGTACTTTAGACTAATCATCAAAGCAAAAAATTATAACCTCTTTAATATCGTCCCCGCAGCCCGCGCAGTAGCTGTCTACCTTATAAGCCGCCGAGCCGTCGTTTATGAGGTCGGTGCACTCGACTATCATTCTGCTTGTGTCGTCGTGCCCGGAGATTATTCCCGACGAGACTATCATACCGTCGTTCGGGCAGTAGGTGAACATAATGTCGCCCGCCTTCGCGTATTGCGGCAGAATTACCGTGCGGTCGGCGCGGACCTTTTGAGAGTACGCCTCGCCGAGGCGCGATTTCAGGAGCTGCAAAAACAGCGCGGATTGGTTCGGGTAGCCGATCGAAAGCCCGCCCGCCTGCAGGATATCCGATAGATTAGAAGCGCCGTAGTAGCCCAGGCTCTCGTCGGAATAACGCTTCGCGAAATCAAGCGCCGCCTGGCGGTCGTATTTCTCATCGGGGATAACATACGCCTTTTCTTCCCACAAAAGAATATCGGGGTTTTTGACGACCTCCTCCGGGAGCCCCTCGTCGTCATCGCGGTAGAAGTGATAGAAGAACACCTCCGCCGTCGGGGTCTTGCAGTCGTAGCACGGGTCGTTCAGGTCGTCGATGTGGAACGTGTATGTACCGCTGTTGCGCATATTGTGGCAGACAGCCTTCAGCTTGCCCTCGTCGTCCGTTCCCACCATAAGAAGCGAGTGGATCATCATACCCTCATACGAGCAGTAGATTTGAATTACGTCGCCGGGGCGCGCGTAGTCCGGCATCGGGATCGAGTGGTCGCTTTTGTTGTACTTCAAAAATTGCCCGAAGCCAAGCCGCGAGTGAAGTAATTGCAGCGTTATCGACGTGGAGCTGTCGGTGTAATTCGTGATATCTCCCGCGGTAATGCACCTTGAAACAAACGGCGCGCAAAGCCCGACGCCGTCGTCCCAGTGCGCCTTGCCGTAAGTCACGGCGGCGTCCCAGTCGTACTCCTCCCACGGCTTTTCGTTGATCCCGCTCTGCCAGAGTATCCCGGGGTTGTCCTGCCACTCAAAATTCGCGTAGTAGCGCTTCCTGTTTGATGTGTCGGTAACGTTCGGATTATACACATAATTCCCGTCATACAGATCGTGAGCGTTCGTGACGGTCTCCGGCTCGTCGGAGGTCGGCAAATTCGGGAGCGTCATTATCGGTGTGCCCGCGGAGCTTTCCGGCTCGACCTCGCTGCCGGAGCTCAAGCCGCCCGAAGTCCCCGAAGCGCTCGAATTACCCGCGGAAGCCGACGCGCTCCCCGAGGAAAGCGCCGCTCCGCTTGTCTCGTTAGTTCCGTCGCACGCCGTTAAGGTAAGCAAAAAAGCAAAAAGCGCAAGGCTTGTAATAGTTTTTTTCATAAAATCTTCCTCATTGTTATTTTTTGCTGAAATTTGTGTTAAAACGTTTTGTCAATTCTTTGAGAGTTATCGCGGCGGTCATTCCTGCAGAAGCCCCTGAAGATACGCTTGGAGCTTCGCTTTCCGCAGCTCGTCAAGCCGTTTGAAGCCGAACAGCAGGCTCTTTTCCGCCTCGGACAGCCCGAACACGGAAACGTTCACCTTGTCGTCGCTGAGCTCCAGCAGATAATCCGCGGACACCCCGAAGAGCTCGCAAAGGCGGCAGATAGTCGCGATGTCGGGCTCGGACGCGCCGACCTCGTATTTGCTTACCATCGCCTGCGTTACGTTAAGCTCGATAGCAAGCCGCTGCTGGCTCATTTTGCGCTCGCCGCGCAGGAGTTTTATACGTTTCATAAAAAACCACCCTATTTATATTTTATAATTTTTCGGATTATATAAAATTCCCAAAAGTAATATCGGATACTCATTTATATAATATAATTGCCCGTGCAACGCGGGGATTTCAATTCAGAACAGCGAAAGCTGCTCCGGCTCTGGGAACTCGCGCAAGTATTGGAAAACGCGGTCGCGGTCGCTTTCAATGCCGTATTTCGCGCACTCCTCGTCAAACACCGCCCAAAGCCGCGCGGCGTTCGGCGAGGCGAGCTCGTAGGCGTTGCCGAAATTTTGTATATAGCGCTGCTTCAGCCCCGGGAAGTGCCTGTCGAGCTGCGCGTAATAATACTCGCGGTCGCCGCCGCGGAGCGTCATTCCCATGCCGAACGAGACTATCCCGAAAACGCCCGCCTCCGCGCACATTTTTATAATAGAGCGCATATTCTCCTCCGTGTCGTTGATAAACGGCAGCAGCGGCGTAAGCCATACGACCGTCGGAATTCCGCGCTTTTTCATGTCCGAGAGAACCTCGGCGCGGCGGGAGGTCGTGCAGACGTTCGGCTCCAGAACGCGGCAAAGCTCCTCGTCGGCGGTCGTTAGCGTCATCTGAACGACGGCCTTCGCGGTACGGTTTATCTCCTCCAGAAGCTCGATATCGCGCATTATCAAGTCGGATTTTGTGAGAACGGTAACTCCGAAACCGTATTTCGCGATGATTTCCAGACACTTCCGCGTTATCTCAAGCTCGCGCTCGATATGAAGATAAGGGTCGCACATCGCGCCAGTGCCGATCATGCAGTGCCGGCGCTTGGAGCGCAGCGCGACTTCGAGAAGCTCCGGCGCGTTTTCCTTGACCTCGATATCCTCAAACGCGTGGTCCATTTGATAACAGTCGCTCCGCGCGTCGCAGTAAATACAGCCGTGCGAGCAGCCGCGGTAGACGTTCATGCCGTTGTCTGCGTTTAAAATGCCTTTTGCCCGGATTTTGTGCATAATTTTCACCCGATTTCTCTTCCAAACTGTAGGGAACGGCAAATTATTCAAATTTCTATTAAAAATTACCAAATATATTATAAATGATTATATTTCCAAAGTCAAGGATAATCGTATAAAACGGCGGGTTTTCGGCAAAAACAGTAATGTTGCACAAGAAATTATTAAAAATATTATACGAGTTTGTGAAAAATTTTCCCAAAAACCCTTGACAAATGAAAGAAAATGTGTTAAATTATAATTAGCACTCGTGGAGATAGAGTGCTAACAGTTATTAGTAGTTAGTTGGTAAGCTGAAAACCGAGAGGGGGCATATCGTGGAACCGCGTGCGGCTAAGATACTGGCGGCTGTTGTGGACGCTTATATTCGAACCGGCGAGCCTGTGGGCAGCAAGGCGTTGGCACAGGACGCGGGCATCGGCGTTTCCCCCGCGACTATCCGAAACACAATGGCGGCTCTCGAGGCGGACGGCTATCTCGGGCACCCGCACACCTCCGCGGGGCGTGTGCCGACTTACAAGGGCTTTCGGTATTATGTCGAGAACCTGATGGACCCAGAGCCTATAAATCCCGAAAAGCACTCGGAGCTTGACGA